>JAZUGM010000330.1:0-19503 GCA_045641205.1 Thermoguttaceae bacterium | reverse complement strand
CGCGTTGTTCCGGGCGATCGCGTCGCCGTAGAAATCAGTCCTTACGATATGGATCGCGGACGTATTGTTTTCCGCGAACGTTGATTTTGAGTCTTGCGTTCCCGTATTTTTGAGGGGGAACGCGGAGACGTTTGACGCGTTCCCCTACGCGTTTTGTCGGACGTTCCTGTTCCTGTCGGTCGCTGAAAGACCTCGAGGACGGGATTTTTTTCTGCGCTTGGTTCTTTTTTCTTTTGCGAGCGTTCTTCTGCGTTTGGCGTTCTACTGATCGTTGTCTGTTTGAAACGCTATTGACTATTATTTCGTCTTTGTTTATTCTTATGAAGCCCTCGTGTTTGGGGGACAATTTGTAAGAGAGAGAACGAGAACGACAATGCGCGTTTTTACGACAATTTTGCTGATATTAACGGTCTTTGCCGCCGTCGGTTGCTCCAAGAAGACCCCGCAAGATCCTTTTCAGGAGCAACAACGAAAAGTGTTGATGAACAAGGGACGCTTGGTTCAAGACTTAGCGCGTCCTGCGAATGTCCACGCCGCAAAAATCGAGGGCGTCGCGCTGATTCGCGGTCTGCAAGGGACCGGCGCGGACGAGCCGCCTTCGACCTATCAACAAATTCTGTTGCAAGACATGTTGCGCGACGACAATTTGAAACGAACGGCAAAATCTCAAATCGCGTCGTTTAACACGGCGATCGGCTTAATGGAAGCCGTCGTTCCGCCAGGCGCGCGCAAGGGCGATCGTTTGGACGTCTCGATTAAGTTTTTGCCGACCTCTGAAGCCACTAGCATTCAAAACGGATATGTTGAAAACGGAGAATTGTATCAGTATATGGCGACTGATATTATTCGAAGAGGCTATACGCTCGGAAGGGTGAACGGATATGTTACTCTTGACCCCGATCTCGTAGAAAAAAAGAGTCCTGTCGCGTATAAACAAGGGAAGATTATCGGAGGCGCCGTCGTCGCTCGTTCGCGTCCTATTTGGTTGGAACTTAAAGAGGATCAAGGTTCGATCGGTATCGCGCAACGTCTTGAAGACGTCGTCAACAAGCGATTCAGTTACACCAAAGCGGGCTATGCGGGCAAGTACAAAGTCGCCGAGGCGAAGTCCGGCGCCACGCGTATCAATTTGGAAGTGCCCGAAGAATATCGCGACAACGTGATTCGATACGTCAACGTTGTTTGCGCTATTTCTTTTTACGAAACTGCCGACGAGCTTAATGATCGAATCGACCGTTTGTCGGAGGAATTGTTGGTTCCCGAAACCTCGGAATTTGCCGCCGTGCAACTGGAAGCGATCGGACCGAACAACGCGAAAGTCGTCGACGCGATTAAACGAGGTATGGAGAGTTCTAACGAAGCCGTTCGTTTTAATTCCGCAATCACCTCTTCTTATTTTAACATTCGTTCCGAACGACGTCAAACCGCGCAAATCCTTGCCGAATTTGCGCGCGACAACGCAACGTACAGACCCGCGTCCCTTGCGACGCTTGGCGTTTGTATGAAAACGTCCTTTGACGTCGACGAAGAATTGCGAAAACTTCTCGGCGCCGACAATATTGAGACGCGATACGGCGCTTTTCGCGCCTTGTGGACGCGTAATCCGAGCGATTATATGATTCAAGGGGAGAATTTAAACGATCAGTTCAGTTTTCATTGTTTGAATTGCGGAGGAGCGCCCTACGTTCACATTACGCAGAGCGACCGTCCCGAGATTGTTTTGTTTAATGCGGACGCTATTTATCTACGCGGATCCGTCGACGTCGAGGCGAACCCGCGTTTAACGATTCGGAGCGAAGAGGACGGAATTATCGTTAAAAAATACGAGGCGTCCGACGGAGTCGACGAACAGCGCCGCGTCGGATATAAAGTTAGCGACGTTATACGCGCGATCGTCGAAATTGGCGGAACTTATCCCGACGTCGTTTCTTTCTTGACGCAAGCGAAGAATAGAAAACTTATTTTTGCCGAAGGTTCGACGGGCGAATCGGGCGAGTGTCCTCTTGCGATCGACGCGCTGCCCGGTTCGAAGGCTTCGCATTTCAAAAAAATACGCGACGTCGAAGCGATCGCCAAGCGTGAAGAAGCGCGAGAAAAAGCGGAACGCGCGTCGGAGAAAAAAGGCTTTAAATCAATGTTGAGCGGTTGGTTTGGCAAGAAAGACTCCGAAAAGTCTGAAGAATTTAATTTAGACGAATTTGAAGAGGCGAACGCCGAAGCGGAAGGAAAAGAATCCGAGAAGGACGAAGAATCTGATTCCAGTAAAGCTGGAGAATTTAGCGACGAAGAGGAATGATTTTCTTTCGTTAGGAGTCGTCGCCGCGCCTGTCGGTAGAAGAGCCGAATAAAGCGCGGCGTTTTTATTCTTTAATTGAACGGTAAAACGTCAAGCGACAAAAGAACCGTAACGCCGATGAACGTCGACTTCGTAAACGTAGCTTACAAACGTGAGATTGCGTTGCTTTCTGCAAAACGCAAGAAACAAAAAAGCCGCTCGATAAGAGCGGCTCTTGAAAGAGGCGTCGATCGGATTCGAACCGATAAATTGCGGATTTGCAATCCGCTGCCTTAGCCGTTTGGCTACGACGCCTTGAACGTTACGGGCATAATGATAACCGACGATGAACTTTTGACAAGAGGCTTTTTTTATTTTTTTGTTTTTTTATCGACGGCGTATTTTTTGCCCGGCGCCCGATATTAACTTAATTTTGCCCGAGAGTTTTTACTCTGCGTTTCACGGCGTCAATGACGCAACTTGGCAGAAAAGAGGATAGATTGCCTTCTCCGTCGGAGACGGCGATTTCTTTGATTAGCGAACTGGAAACGTGCGCCAGTTCGCCGTCCGCAATTAAGAACAACGTTTCGACGTCCGGCTCAAGACGACGATTGGCCATCATCATCGTCAATTCTGCGGGAATGTCGGTAAGAGGACGAACGCCGCGTATGATGACGCGCGCGCCGAGTCGTTTGGCAAATCGCACGGTTAGACCTTGATACGTCGTCGTTTCAACGTTTGTCAAGCCGCGTTCCGCGACGGAACGACGGATCAATTCGCAACGTTCTTCCGTCGAAAACCAAGGTTTTTTTTCCGGATTAATCCCGACGGCGACAATTAGCCTGTCGAAGAGACGGCTTGCGCGTTCGACGACGTTCAAATGACCGAGCGTAATTGGATCGAATGCGCCGGGATAAACGGCAAGAGGACTGGAACCCACGTCTTCTCCTTTGAAAGTTAAGGGAAAAATAAGCGGAGCGCGTCGAATCGGTTGACGATAAGCCCGCTCTTGTTACAATTATAGCGACGTTTTGTTTTTTCCTAGCGCCCCGAAGACGTCTTGACGCGTTAGTTGGGAATTTTATAGGCGACCTCGCGTCAAAAGGATTATTTTTTAGAAAAGCGCGTTTTTTGCGTTCGGTTTGTCGATTAGAGACAAACTGGATAATGTTTGACGCTCTACGACGGAGCATACGTTTGTCGTAGAGCTAAGCGCGTTTGGTTTATACGTCGTTTCTTTTGAAAACGTCCGTCGAGCAGGTAGTATGAGCACCGAACAACGTTACGACCCGAGTATGGTGGAGCAGACGAAGCAACAGATTCGCGGTCTGGTCAATGAAATCGCGCAAATCTCGCGTTCCGACGTCGCTCCCGACGTCTTTCAATCCGAGTTTATGACGCGCGTCGTGAGAGCTTTAGGCGCGGTTGGCGGCGCCGTTTGGACGACGGACGATTCGGGAAGGCTGACGCTTGGATACCAAGTCAATCTTCGCGAGGCAAAATTACACGAAGACGAAGAAGCGAACAAGAGACACTCGATTCTGCTTTACAACGCATTGCGTTCGCCGGATCCAGAGGTCAATATGTTGGCGCCTCCTCATTCCGGCGGCGAGAATCCAAACGACGGCGGTAATCCGACGGATTTCTTGGTCATTTTGGGCGTGATTCAAACGGAGCTTGAAAAAGTCGGGATCGTCGAAGTTTTTCAGCGCGCCGATTCCAATCCTGCGACGCAACAGGGGTTCCTGCAATTTGTTCGTCAGGTGACGCGTTACGCCACCGAATACTACAAAAATCGCCAACTCAAGAATTTTAGCGATCGCCAGAGTTTATGGACGCAACTTGAAGATTTCACGCGCAACATTCATAAAACGCTCGATCTCAAAGAGACGCTTTACACCGTCGCGAACGAGAGTCGACGTTTGATCGGTTGCGACCGCGTGTCGTTGGCGGTTTGTCGCGGCGGACGCGCGCGGATCGAAGCTGTTAGCGGTCAAGATATGGTCGACAAGCGTTCGGAAACGGTGAAACTGCTTGGCGACTTGGCGAACGCCGTCGTCAAAGCGAAGGAGCCGATGACTTATTCGGGCGATTCTTCCCATCTTGCGCCCCAAGTGGAAAAAGCCGTCGAAGAATACGTCGACGCGTCCCACACGAAAACGATCGCAGTCTACCCCCTTGTCGCGCATACGGTCGACGAGAAAGACTACGACGAAACGGAACACGACAAACTTGTCGTTCCGCCCCCGTTTGGCGCGATTATTGTCGAACAGATCGAGGAAGCGAATATTTCGGAACACGTGATGAAACGCGTCGAGATCGTCGTCGAACACGCGCGCGTCGCGGTTGGCAACGCGATCGATCATAATTCGATTTTCTTGGCGCCCTTGTGGCAGGCGATCGGAAAATCAAAAGTTCTGGTAACGGCGCGAATGCTTCCCAAAACGATAGTGGTCGGACTCGGCGTATTGGGGCTTATCGCCGCGCTTATTTTTGTTCCGTGGAACTTTAATTTGCATTGCGACGGAACCCTCGAGCCGATCACGCGGCGCAATATTTTCGCGCGAGAATCTGGAAAAATTGACGAGGTTAAAGTCAGGCACGGCGACGTCGTGAAGGAAGGGGACGTTTTGCTCGTCCTTTCAAACAACGAACTTGAAGCCGAATGGCAGAAGAACGAAGGGGAATTGAACGAAGTTTCCGAGCAGATATTCGCTCTTACCGAAGCCGTCCACCAAGCGAAAGACGCCGAGCGAATCAAAGTTTCAGGACAACTGGAACAGTATAAAGAACGACGCAAGACGCTGAAAATTCAAAAAAGTATTCTGCAGACTAGACGCGACGATTTAACGGTGCGCTCGCCCCTCGACGGGACTGTTATGACTTTCGACCTGTTGAACAAACTGGAAGGAAGACCCGTTCAACCCGGTCAGATTCTAATGGAAATCGCTCGTCCAGAAGACGGGTTGCAGTTAGAATTAAATATGCCGGAAAAAAGAATGGGCAAGTTGGTCGATTATCGAAGGGCGCAAGACGAACTCATTGAGAAGAATCGCAAGGAAGGCGGAGAAGACCTTGTCGGTTTTAATATGAAGGCGAAGTTCGTTATGATGGTCGACCCGTCGAAAAATTACGACGCCACGCTTAGAGAAGAACATAATAGAGCCGAGAATCGCGGAACGGAGGAGACTACCGTTCAGATTATCGCCTCGATCGACGATCCCGGCGCTTTGCCGGAGGGAACGCGCGCCGGAGCGGGCGTTTCCGCTAAAGTGTACTGCGGCAAGCGTTCCTTGGGATACGTTTGTTTTAACGAGATGATCGCGTTTCTCCAGAAGACCGTGTTCTTCTGGTTTGAGTAATGCGCAAACAGGTTCCTAAAACGCCGCGCGACTCGTCGACGACGCAACCTTGACGATTAAGGCGCGTTGCGGCCAATACGACTATAGGACGAATACTAATGACAAAGAAACACGATCGATTTATGAGAACCTTTCTCGCCGGTTCGTTGATTGCGCTCGGCTTTGCTTGTTTGGGCGTCGCGCAGGATTATGAAAGCGCCGTGATGGGACGGCTCGAACCGAACGAGTCCGCTTCTGACAAGGAAGACGCAAGTCCGGCGCGAACGTCGTTTTCAACGCTTGTCGACGACGATTTAGACGATTTAACGCCGTCGGTAGGCGAAGCCTTGGCGTCCGTTTCTACGAGGAACGCCGACGGAAGTATCGTCGTTCATAACGCGAAAGTTGAAATACCCAAAGGCGAAGGGTTCGAAGCGAATATTAGCGCGAACGGACAAGGGCTCCTCGTTGAATTGGGGCTTTGCGAGGTCGACGCGAACGGCGAAGTCGTCGTCGGCGAAGACGGTTCTTCCAAGCGCAAAACGTTAAAGCGAGGCTTGGTCGTTCGCAAAGGGGACGTGTTGGGCAAGCAGCAAGACGACGAACTCGTCCAAGAGCGAATCGTCGCGACGCAAGAGTTGTTAGTCGCGCGTAAAGAAGCGGAAAAGACTCTTGAAGTCGAGGTCGCCGAAGCCGCCGCGCGCGTCGCTCAAGCCTCCTATAAAAGGGCCGACGCCTTAAATAAAACGATGCCCGGTTCCGTGTCGCCCGAGGAAGTTCAAGAAAAATATTACGACTGGATTCGCGCGACGAAATCGATCGAAAAAGCGAAGTACGATCTTGAAGTCAATCAAGAGAAAGTCAAAGTGAGCGAGGCGCGAGTCAACGCCGCCGACGTTCAAATTCGCAATAGAAAGTTCCGCTCGCCTATCGACGGGATTATCGACGACGTGTTCCAAAACGAGGGGCAATGGTTGCGCGAAGGCGATCAAATTCTTCGTATTATCAGACTGGATAAAGTGCAAGTGTCCGGAGCGATTAGCGCCGAAGAGTACGCGCCCGAAGACGTCGACGGTAAGAAAGTCGTCGTTTCCGCGCGTCGACCAGGTATGGAACCGCAAGAACTTAACGGGAAAATTGTTTACGTTCGTCAGGTCGTCGAGTCTGGACATTACTATTTTTACGCGGAGGTCGACAACAAAACGACCGGCGCGGGGTATTGGCTTTTGAATCCCGGTTCGCTCGTCACGATCACTATTCTCAACGAAAAGGCGCGATAATTGTAAGAAGCGCGTTTCGTGAACGGGAGTTTCAAATCAGAGTCGCTTGACTAGTGCGCAAGCGGCATAGTATTAACGGCAAAGGGAAAAAGATGGCGTCGTTGGCCGACAGCTTGGTTTCAAGCGCGGAACGCGTTTTATCGGTCTATGCGCGAACCGATTTAGAAGCCAGTCGCGCGACCTATCTCGGACGTTCTTATTGGATCGTTAAAGACCCTATCGGGTCGAAGTATTATCGCTTTCAGGACGAAGAATATTACATTCTTAAGTCTCTTGACGGAACAAAATCGCTCGACGTCATCAAGGAAGACTTTGAGGCGCAGTTTCCTCCTCAAAAAATTACGCTCGAAGAGATACAAAGTTTTGTCGGACAACTGCATCAGTGCAGTTTGATCGTCGTTAGCGTTCCTGATCAAGGACACGAACTCTTAAAGCGTCGTAAGAAGCGCCGACGTCAGGAGCTTCTTGCGGCGTCGACCAATATTCTGGCGATTCGATTCAAAGGCGTCGATCCCAACCGATTCTTTGACGCCGTAGTTCCCTATGTTCGGTGGTGTTTTCACCCAATTACGCTTTGGTGCTGTCTGTTACTGATGGCGTCGGCGCTTTTGCTTATTGGGATCGAATTCGACCATTTCCGTTCCAAACTGCCGGAATTTCAGCAGTTCTTTGGACCGGGCAATCTGCTTATGCTCAGCGCGACGCTTTTCTTTACGAAAGTGTTGCACGAATTTGGGCACGGGTTCTCTTGCAAAGTACTTGGAGGCGAATGCCACGAACTGGGCGTAATGATCCTCGTGTTAACGCCCTGCTTATATTGCAACGTTTCCGACTCGTGGATGTTGCCCAACAAATGGAAACGCGCGGGCATAGGCGTCGCGGGCGTTTTCGTCGAATGCACGCTTGCGTCGATTTGCACGTTCATTTGGTGGTTTACCAACGAGAATATGTTGCACTATCTGTGCTTGAATATTATGTTCATCTCGTCGGTCAGCACGATTATTTTCAACATTAACCCGTTGTTGCGTTACGACGGTTATTATATCCTAGCGGATATTTTAGAGATTCCAAACTTACGTCAAAAAGCGACTAAAGTAATGTCGCAAAAAGCGCAAGAGTGGTTTCTTGGAATGGAGACGCAAGAAGATCCCTTTTTGCCCAAACGTAATCAGTTTTGGTTCGCCGCCTATACGGTAGCCGCCGTGTGTTATCGCTGGGTCGTTATGGCGTCGATTTTGTTCTTCGTATATCGTTTCTTTGATTCATACGGCTTAAAAGTCGTCGCGCAAGGTATCGCGGCTATGTCCCTGTACGGACTGTTGGTTATGCCGCTTTGGAAAATTGGTAAGTTTTTTTGGGTGCCGGGGCGAATTCATAAAGTGAAAAAATCTCATTTTTATCCGTCTTTAGCCGGACTTTTGGCGTTAATTGGCGTTTTTGTCTTCGTTCCGTTTCCATACTCCATTTACGCGCCGGCCGTGTTGGAATTGCGACAAAACGACGCTTCGACTTCGAACGTGCTTGCTCCTAAATCGGGGGGCGTTTTAGCGAAAATTTGCGTGAAAGAAGGCGAATATGTTCAAGCCGGTCAAGAGTTGGTCGTCTTGAAGAATCCGCAACTTTTTTCTGAATTAAACGCGTTGCAAGGCGAGTTGCACGAAACGGAACGCGATTTACAAGCGAATGAGCAACTAGGAAACGATCAAGAGGCCGTCGCGCGCAAACAGGAAGATTTGGCAAAAATTGAGGGGTTAAAAAGAGCGATCGACGCTTTGCGCGAGGAATGTATGAGACTGACGATTACCGCGCCTATTTCCGGCGTCGTCGTTTCCCCGTATTGGCGTATGGATCGAACGACCAAGTTTCAAGACGATTCGTCCGAATTGACGCAATGGGACGGAACGCCCTTGTTGCAACGTAATTTGTTTACGACGATCGAACCGGGCGTCGAAATATGCAGTATCGGCGATATTAAGCGTCTCGAGGCGGTAATCGTCGTTGATCAATCGAAGATTAATTTTATTCAGCCTGGGCAATCCGTCAAGTTGAAGTTGACCGAGCGCCCCGAAGAGACGTATTTTGCCGAAGTCAAAGAGGCTCTTGACGTCGAAAATAAGCGAATGGAAGAAGTCCCGTACCAACTTTCGGCAAAGGGCGGCGGTCCTGTTGCGACGGAAACGGGCGAAGGAGGCGTCGAACGTCCTCAAAGCGCTTCGTTCCGCGTGCGCGTCGATTTTGACAACGGCGACGAGTTGATACGCGTCGGTATGACCGCTAAAGCGAAGATCAAAGCGACTCCGCAAACGCTCTCGCAGCGATTAATGAGGCTTATTCGCGAGGTATTTAACTTTAAACTGTAAGTCCCGAGGCGCAAGGACGCCCCTAAGCGTTCGTAAAAAAGCCGCGACGTTTTTAGCGTCGCGGCTCTTTTTTTACTTTTTATCAATCAAAAAAACGTCGATTCGTTATTTCAATATTCATTGCCCTTGAAATTTTCCGGGCGCCGCCGCGAGTCCGAAAGGATTTTTCCGTCTTTCGGAAGGAAAAACTCAAAGGTCGGTAGTAAAGAATTCAAAGCCCGTGAAATAAGCGGCTTCCCAACTCCAACCGTTCGGCTGATTGACCAATTCGATACAAATTTTCTTACCCGCGTATATGGATAGATCGATTTCAACGGGAAGCCAGCCGTCGGATTTGATCGTTTCTTGCGAAACCGCTTGTTGGACGACGACTTTTCCGTCTATCTTGACGATCAAATCAAAATCGCCGGTCTGATCGCCCGACTGATGATTGGAGACAAAAAAACGAAAGGTTGAGTTTAGCTCGACGGTCAACGTTTTCGACAGAACCGCGCCGACTTCTCGATTTTCGGGATGCGTCATAAAAACGTTCTCGCGACCGCGATATTTGGCGCGAAAACCGGGCGTCATATCGGGACCCATATGCGACGCGCGGAATCCAAGAAAATACATATCGAGCGATTCTTCCGTCGTATACGAACGGAACTTCAACTGTTTTAGTTCTTCTTCGTTGTATTTCGCGTTTTCGCCTTCTTCGGGCGCGTCGGTCGGCGCGGCGCACGACGTCAATTTGCTCGGAACGACTTGCGTCTTCGGAATATAGAAATAACGTTCGCCGTTCTCTTCGCGAACAAAGCCGCCCTCTTTTTCGATCGCTTGAGTCGCGAGTTTTTCGCAGACGTCAAGCAACGCGGGGAAATTGTACGCCGTATGACTGAAAACGCCCGTTTCGTCCAATTTTTCCGAGAATCGCGCGGGCAAGGCGCTAAAACCTAGCGTCGTGAAGAGAACGCCCGCCGAACTTGAAGGATTGCAGTCGGAATCTTGACCGCAACGCGTCGAAAGAATAATCGTCTTGTCTAAATCGCCTTCGCCGTAAAGAAGACCGACAAGAACGTAGGCGCCGTTAATTTTAACGTCGATATTAAAATCGCTGTCGGTTCCTGAACAGGACCAACGGCGATAGTTCGGATTATTTTGATATTTTTCGTTGATTTTGTTCCAGCAAGCCTCCCAATCGTTCGGAAACTCTTCCTTCCATTGCAACATATCGCGAACCATTTCGGCGTACTGCGATTCCGCTGGGATTGCTTCCAGCGCTTTTTTGACAATTTTCACGACGTCCGTTTCAAAGAACGCTTCCGCGTACATTGCGCCGATAAATTGACCCGCGTACATACCGTCGCCGTAGTTCATTAGGCGACCGAACTTTTCGCCCATACGAATCGCGTTGTTCGGAAGACCTGGAGAAATGAGTCCGGAATAATCCGCTTCGATTTGATAATCGATGTCGTCCGCGCACTTGCTGAACTCGGGACGGCTCGAATTTGGGGGCGCTATTCCGCAACGCAAATTCGTGCGACCGCAAACGTTCGCGTGCCAAAGGGGATACTCGCTGTTTGCGAAATCGATTCCCGCTTGGCGAATCGAAACGTCGAGACCGTATTCTTCCATTGTGCGCAGGAACGTCATTTCGACGTAAAGATCGTCTTGCCCGAACGCGTTGTTGATCATATCGGGCGTCCATTTCGGCATATCCGCTTCGGGCATAATTTTATTGCAGAAGCGAAATTCGGTCGGCGCGCCCCAGCAGACGCCCGCGATTTGCCCGATCCAGCCCCCTTTCATTTTATCTCGATATTCGGCGACGGAAATTTTTCGATAATCTTTTCCGTCGACAATGACGTCTTCGCCGCGCGCGACAGGCGCTAGCGAAGCGAGGAACAATAACGATGCGACGATGAACGTCGACCTTTGGCGTTTCATAGATTCGCTCCTTTCGTGAAAATTCGACTTGTCGATTTCGCAAAACGCGACTCCGACGCAGCCGACGATTATTTTTTACTGTCTTCGATAATTTGCTCCCAACGCGTTTTTCTTTCGGGATCGGTAGGATCGGAACGCGTCAGCCAAAGAACGCGCGTCATTTTTTCCGCTTGTTCGATTTTGCCAAGTCGACAATAGAGCTTGACGCATTCTTCTTTTGCGTCCCACCATTCGCGCGACTCTAATTTTACCGCGTCGGCGACGTCGCTCCAGTATCCTAGCGCGCGTTCCAACGTTTTCGGCTCGTTTCGCGCCGACAATAATTTTCCAAGTCCGCGAAGCGCCGCGACGTTGGGACTTTTCTTTTTAAGCAGACGCGCGTAAAGGTTCAACGCGTCCTGCGCTTTTCCGGCAAGGCGCGACGCGTCGGCGCGAAGGAGCGTCGCGCGTTCCGATTCCGAAGTCTTTTCGGCGCCGTCGAGCGCGCGCAAAACGAAAAGCGCCAAGGCGTCGCGCGTTTCTGCGGAAGACGTCTCCGCAAAGTTCGCCAGACGTTCAAGCGCGTCCAATTTGGCGTTCGGATTGTCGAAATCGAACGTTTCTAACAACGCCAATATTTCTTCCGGCGTTTTCGTTTCGAGTCCTAGCGAGAGTCGAAACGAACGAATCGTCGCCGACGTTTCCGCACGTTTTGACGAATTGGAACCTGCGACGATCGCGTTTTCCCAACGATCGAGCGTTTCTTCTAGCGCCGCGTCGCGTAAGTCAAGGTCTTGGGAAAATTCAAACGTCGTTTCGAAATACGCCGTCAAAATCAAGGAGTCGGCGTCGGTCAAACCTTCAAATTGCGACGCACGAAGCAGGTCGGCAAGATTTTGCGCGCCGCCCGCAAAACTTAAGCGCGAAAGGAACCGCGCGAGCGCCTCGCGAATCGCGCCGACGCGATCTTGCGCCGATTCGACTCGCGCGCGAACGACGCGCCGTTCTAATTCCAACGCGTCCGCAAAAACATCCGAATCCGTCGGAACGCAAGCAAGCGCGAAAAAAGCGTCGTCGTCGCGCTTCAAACTAATCGCGCGCCTAGCGACGTCGAGCGCGAACGTTCCTATTTTCGACGCGTTGGGAAAGATGCGCAAATACTCGAGGCGCGATTCGTAGACGTCGCGCCCTAATTTTTCGCCGTAATCGAGCGCCAGCAAAAAGAACGTCGGCGCCAACTCGTCGTCGAGGCGCTCGCGCGCAAGGCGTTCGAACCGCGTTTGCGCGTCTTCTTGCCAAACGCGCGGATTGGAGTCGCCAAGCGCGCCATTCTTGTACAATTCGTCGCGGCAAATCTTGTCGACGAGCGCGGCGGCGGCGCAAGAAAGACGGAACGCGTCGTCGGACGCGCCGGATTCCGATGCTTCCGACGCGGCGCGGTCGTATCCGTCGAGCGCCTCGCGCCAATTTGCGCGCCGGTAGGCGTCTTCCGCGACGTCGGCGGTCGTCGACCAGTCGTCGTCGACTTGACTTGCCGCAGACGCGATTAAAGAGGCGCGCGAACGCCAATAATTCGAGCAAAGACGATTCGAAGCCGAACGCGCCTCTTGAATTAACGCTTTTTTCGTCGGCAAATTAGAGACTCCAGACGCGTCGTCAAGTTCCGGCGCCTCGAGCGCCGCGTTCCAAAACGCCTCCGCGCGCGCGGATTCCAACGATTCAAACGGATCGTCGAAAACGTCGACAAAGCGCAAGAGATTCTCGCGCGTCGCGTCGTTTTCAAGTTTGTCTTCGACCGCAAGTCGAACGGCTTCGTCGACTTTGCCTTCCGACGTCAAGAGTCTAATTCGCGCGGCGACAAGCGCGACTTCAAATTCGACGGGCGGCTCGTTGAGCGTTTGAAGCGTCTTAGAAGTCTCTTCAAGCCGTTTCGACGCCAAGTCGAAATCGCCCGAAGTCCAAGCCGACTCGATCAACAGCGTTCGCGCGAAAAAATAATAGGCGTCGCGCGCTTCAGACGACGCGTCCGCCAGCGCCGACGCGAATTTTTCCGTCGTTTCGAAACGCTTCGAATCGGAGCGACGCGCCAGCGACGTCTTGGCGCTCCAATAGAGAAAAGCGCGCGCCGAATCGGCGGGCAAACTCAATATCCGCGCTTTGCAAAGTTCGAACGACAAGTCCAAATAGGCGCCGTCGCTTTCGTTTTCGCCGTCGGACGTTTCCTCCTCAAGCGCGCCAAGCGCGTAATAAGCGCGAACAAGCGCCAAGGCGAACGCGTCGTCGGAACCGTCGTCGCGACAAAGCGCGCGCAACGTTTCTAATCGTTTCGCGACGTCGGCGCGTCCCGAGGCGTCGAGCAAACGTCCGCTTTCGAGCGCCGCGCGAATTGCGATTTGACCGAACCGAACGCGCGCCGAATCCTCGACTTTGGAAACGCGCGGCTCGACAAGAGCCAGTTCCTCGTTCGCCAATTCGACAAGCCCGCGATCCAACAAGCCCTCGACAAAATCCAAATCGACCGCGAACGAATCGCCAAAGTCGACGGCGCGCCAAGTTGCGCGCGTCGGCTCGGCTCCGGCGACGAGGGAAGCGACCGCGACGATAAACGTCGACGCCGCAATACAAAACCAAGGAACGCGCATTTTCTAAACTCCTTTTCGACGCACGGGGCAAACGAACGAGCCGATTATAATCTTAACGCGCGCTATTTGCAACTGATTTCTTGAGAAACGTTAGTTTTGAACGTATTTTGAGAACGTTTTTTGACAGATTCACGAATAGGTAAACGACGCGTCGATCGCAAGGACGTCGAAATAAACGCCCAAAGACGTAGAATTTCGTCTTTGGGCGTTTTGCTTCTGGCGCTTTGAACGATATTATAACCTTTTTTCTCGCGTCGAACGCCGTGAAAAAACGAACTTACAGTCTCCAATAGAGATAGCCCGCGTTTTCGTATTCTTCTCGATTCAAGATTCCCTTAATGTCGAGAAGCGTCTTGCGTCCTTCGCCAAAAAATCCGTCGATTTCCGCTATTGCGAACTGTGAAAATTCCGTATGAGAAACGGCGAGAATTACCGCGTCCATATTTTTGACCGCCGACTGGTCGACAAATTCGACTCCGTAAAGACGTCGCGCTTCCGCCGCGTCCGCGATCGGATCGGCGATAAGCGGTTCGATTCCGTATTCGCGCAGTTCTTTTACAATGTCGAAGACCTTGCTGTTGCGCGTGTCCGGGCAATTTTCTTTAAACGTAAAACCAAGAATCGCAACGCGCGCGTTTTTAACTTGCTTTTCCGCTTTAATGAGACTTTTGACGCAGTTTTCCGCGACGTACTTGCCCATGTCGTCGTTAATACGCCGCCCGGAAAGAATCACTTGGGAATGGTAGCCAAGTTGTTCCGCCTTGTAAGTTAAATAATACGGATCGACGCCGATGCAATGTCCTCCGACCAAGCCGGGATAGAATTTCAGGAAATTCCACTTTGTTCCGGCCGCTTCCAAAACGGACTTCGTGTCGATTCCAATCTTGTTGAAAATGATCGACAGTTCGTTCATAAAAGCAATATTGACGTCGCGTTGGCTGTTCTCGATGACTTTCGCCGCTTCCGCTACTTTGATGCAAGAAGCGCGATGAACGCCCGCGTCGACGACGAGTTCGTAAACTTTCGCGACAAGTTCGAGCGTTTCGGCGTCCATACCCGAAACGATTTTCTTGATCGTTTCAAGTCGATGAACTTTGTCGCCCGGATTAATGCGTTCGGGCGAATATCCGACTTTGAAGTCGACGCCGCATTTGAGCCCGGATTCGCGTTCAAGGATCGGAACGCAGACGTCTTCCGTAACGCCGGGATAGACCGTCGATTCGAAAACGACGACGCTTCCTTTCGTCAAGTTGCGTCCTAAAATTTGCGAAGCGCCTTCGACCGGCGTCAAGTCGGGCGTGTGGTCGTCGTAAACGGGCGTCGGAACGGCGACGATGTGAAATTTTGCGCGACGCAAGTCTTCTTCGTTCGAAGTGAATTGAACTTTCGTCGTTTTAATCGCTTCGTCGCCGACCTCTTTCGTAGGGTCGACGCCCGACTTGTAGAGCGCGATCTTTTCCTGATTGAGATCAAAGCCGACAACGTTAATTTTTTTTGCAAAAGCGACGGCGATCGGCATGCCGACGTAACCGAGACCGACTAGCGACAGGGATTCCTTGCCGCTCTTTAATTCTTCATACGTTATCATTTTTTTCTTATGGAAATATCCGTTTTTCAGAGGTTTGAAACTTGAAATTTTTTGATAGCTTCGCTTACAACGATTCAAATTCAATTTCGCAGAAAACGGGTCGATGATCCGACGTTTGCGGGTCTTCGACGACTTTCGCTTCAAGGACGCGAAGATTTTTCACGTTTCGAATAAAGATATAATCGATTTGATCTTTGGGCTCGGGCGCGGGAAAGGTCGGCGCGTCGGGCGAAACTTGAGTCCAATTTTCTTTGAGAAATTTGATCTCTTCTGAATCGGGAGTCGCGTTGAGGTCGCCGACGAACAAAATAGGTTTGGCGTATTTTTTCGCTTCTTCCTCGACTATTTTTGCGGCGGCGACGCGCAATTCGGCGGTCAACGGGAAGTGCGAATTAAAGAAAACGTAGTTTTCAAATTCGCAAATTTCCAGAACGCGCGTGTGCGACGAACCTTTCATTAAAACTTTGCGCGTTTGAATCGGTTTTTCTTTGGAAAGAACGCCGATCCCGTAAACTCCGCCCGGTAATTCAATTTTACCGACAAAGGAACCGTTGAGATTCGTTAAACGCGCAAGTTCCGCCAACTGATCGACGTCGGCGCCGCTACGGTTCGTTTTATTGTCGACTTCCTGCAAGCCCGCGACGTCGGGATCGGTCGAGGCGATTCTGGCGCCCGCTTTATCGAGGAACGCGGCGGTCGGATCGCCGTAGGAACCGCCGGGGGCGCGTCCGATTTGAATATTATAGGAAAGCGCTCTCAAGCGCGTCGGCTCGGCGGCTTGAAGCGTCGTAGCGACGCAAGCTAACGCGCATAGGACGACTGCCGACGTTTTCATATTAAACTTTGACATCTTTGCTCCTTGGAAAGAGGTTGACTTTGATTTAACGACATTATACGCTTAATCGTAAAATAATCAAACGGTCTTGATCGTCTTCAAGTCGATTCGACGCCCCTTTCAATATTGCAATTTGACGGTAAAATCATAAGGACGTACTCGCCTTGAACGTCGACAGGGTAGTCGGCGGCGTTTGCGGTCTTTCCTTTATTGGTCGTTTGGGAGTTTTTATTATGTCCGACGCTCAAAGTTTTCCCGTCGACGCGTCTTCGAACGAGGCGACGTCGAGTCAAGGCGCAAATTTTCCGCAACACGAAGAAGAAATTATTCGTCGTTGGCGCGAGTTGGGCGTTTACCAAGAGTCTTTGAAGCGTCGTCGCGCTTCGAACAAAGGCTCGTTCGTGTTTTATGAAGGACCGCCGACCGCGAATGGCGTGCCGCACCCAGGGCACTGCTTGACGCGCGCGATGAAAGACCTCTACCCTCGTTACAAGACGATGAAAGGGTATTTCTGCGAACGCAAGGCCGGTTGGGACACGCACGGATTGCCCGTTGAAACTGAAGTCGGCAAAGAACTTGTCGCCGAAGGTTTGATTGCGGAAAATTCGAAGGAAGAACTCGTCAAATTCGGAATCGAGCCGCTCGTTCATCGTTGCGTCGCGAATGTTTTTCGCTACACGTCGCAATGGGAAGAACTCACGGAGCGGATCGGCTTCTGGGTCGATTTGAAAAACGCCTACGTAACGTATCACAAGTCTTACGTCGAGAGCGTTTGGTTTGCGTTGAAGAATTTCTTTGATCGCGGATTGCTCTATCAAGACTACAAAATTATTTGGTGGTGGGCTCAAGGCGGGACGGCGCTTTCTTCGGGCGAAGTCGGACAGGGCTATCGTCAAGTCGGCGATCCTAGCGTCTTTGTTCGTTTTCCGTTGCTGAACGACCCGACGGAAAAAGGTTACGATCCGAAATGGGACGGCGTGGATTTGCTGGTTTGGACGACGACCCCTTGGACGTTGCCGAGCAATCAGTTTGCGGCGGTTCATCCCGACTTGGAATACTCCGTCGTGAAAATGACGACGAAAGAAGGCGAACAAGACGGAAACGCGCTTATCGTCGCCTCCGCGCTCGTCGAGACGGTCGCCGCGAAAGCGAAACGCAAAGCGGAAGTTTTGTTTACCTGTTCGGGCAAGGATTTGATCGGCAAGCTATACCGACCTCCGTTCAATTATTACTACGAGCGCCTTGGCGCCAAGACGGGCGCGTTGAAGGACGGCGGCGAAGAGCGCGTCGCGTGGCGCGTTTGTCCGGCTTTGTTCGTGACGACGGAATCCGGGACGGGCTTGGTTCACGAAGCGCCCGCGTTCGGCGAAGTCGACTTCGATTTGTTGACGGAACAACGCGCGCGATTTGTCGACGGACAAGGCCCCGAGCTAATTTGCGCGGTCGCGCCAAACGGAAAATTTACGTCGGACGCGCCCGACTTCGAAGGACGCTGGGTCAAGGAATGCGACAAAGACGTCATCCGCAACTTGAAAGAGCGCGGCGTTCTTTTCTTCCAAGAGCAATATTTGCACGATTACCCGTTCTGCTGGCGCGCGCCGAACGATCCGCTGATTCAATATCCGCGTCGCGGCTGGTTTGTCAAAACGACGAAATTTGTCGACAAAATGCTCGCGAATAACGCGACGATCAACTGGCGCCCCGATCATATTAAAGAAGGTCGTTTCGGCAATTTCTTACGCGGAAACGTCGACTGGGCTTTGTCGCGCGAGCGTTTCTGGGGAACGCCGTTGCCCGTGTGGGTTTGCGAGAAGACGGGCTATCAAGAAGCCGTCGGGTCTTACGACGAACTCCTTGCGAAGCCGGGCGTCTCGGGAGTCGAAGTTTGGGAGCAAAGTCGCGCGAAGGCAAAAGCGGAGAAGGGCGACGCGTGGTCGGAAAAGGACGACGAGCTTTGGGAACATCTCAAAGTTCACAAGCCGTATATCGACGCCGTAATTTATGATTCTTCCAAAGCGCCCGGCGCCAAGATGCGACGAGTACCCGAAGTGATCGACTGTTGGTTCGATTCCGGTTCTATGCCTTTCGCGCAATTTGGCTACCCGCACAAAGAAGGCTCGAAGGAACTCTTTGAAAAGAATTTCCCTGCCGAGTTTATCAGCGAGGCGATCGACCAGACGCGCGGCTGGTTTTATTCGCAACTTGCGATTTCGACTTTGTTGTTCGGGGACGAGAGTACGGAAAATTACGTCAAGGAACTCCCGCACCCGTTTAAGAACTGCATCGTCTTGGGACTGATGAACGCCGAATGGTACGAGAGCGCGAGCGACAAGACGAAGATAACCCTTTCGGAAAAAGACGCGATTCAGAAGTTTGGCAAGGGGAATTTCTCGAAACGCATTGGGAAAATGTCGAAGTCGCTCAAGAATTATCCGTTGCCGAAGGAAGTGTTCGACAAATACGGCGCCGACGCGTTGCGATGGTTCTTCTTTGCGAATCAGGCGCCTTGGAATTCGATTATTTACAGCGAAAACTCAATCAAAGACAGTATGCCGGAATTTATGATTCGGCTATGGAACGTCGTTTCGTTCTTCAACGTCTATCGTAAGATCGACGGATTCGCGCCGGAAAAGGAACTAGACGCCGAAGCCGTGAAAAAGACGGGCATGCTGACGCCCGAGGTTCTGGCGACGTCGAAGAGCTACCGACCGTTCGCGCGACGCGCGGAGTTGGATCGTTGGATTCTTGGCGAATTGAACGCTACTGTTAAGTTTGTCGACGAACGTCTCGACGCTTACGATCACTTTGCCGCGTGCGGCAAAATTACGGAATTTGTCGACTCCCTTTCGAACTGGTACGTTCGTCGCAGTCGCGATCGATTCTGGTCCGGCGAGGCGACCGACTCGAAAGCGGACGCGTATTGGACCCTTTACGAATCGCTTCTAACGCTTGCGAAGTTGATCGCGCCCTTTACGCCCTTCTTGGCGGAACGTATTTGGCTGCAGTTGACGGAAGATTTCGGCGACGCGACGCTCGCTTCGGTTCACTGGTGCGATTATCCGATCGCCGACGAGACCGCCTACGATCCCGCGCTGTCGAAGCGAATGGCGCAAGTTCGCGAAATAGTCTCCCTTGGACGCAACGCGCGTATGGGCGCGAAGTTAAAGGTGCGTCAGCCCCTTGCGTCTCTCGAAGTCGTCCTTTCGGACTCCGCGTCGATCGACGCGATTTCGAATTACGTCGGACTGATCGAAGAAGAATTGAACGTTAAGTCCGT
>JAZUGM010000329.1:0-58708 GCA_045641205.1 Thermoguttaceae bacterium | reverse complement strand
AACAGGGCGCGCGTTTCCAACAGATCTACAGCGTCCAAGACCAGTATTACAACAACACGGGAACCGACTATAACCCGTACAGCGGTTTCGCCGCTTGGAAAGGTCCGATCGACGCGTTCGTTTGCCCGTCCGACGGGCGCGCGCGCACTGGCGCCAACGGTTTCGCCGCGAATAACTACTGTTACTCGATGGGCGATTTTGAAGACGAATACTACGGTCAAGACCCCGGCGCGACGCGCAACAAACGCACGTTCTTCGGCTTCACCGCTTCCGGTACTAAGCAACCGGGTTGGTGTATCGCGCGCGCGGCGAATTGGTCGTCCTGCACCGACGGACTTTCAAACACCGTTCTGATGAGCGAACGTTGCACTAGTCCAAGCACGGATTATTCGGTCGCCGACAGTACGATTTTCGGCGGAATCCTCGCCGCGCAAACTTCGCATTACTACAATCCCTCCGTCTGCTTGACTTTCCGCGACGGGCGTAACTACGCCAATTACGGAAGTTCCAAGCCGGTCGCTTCGCAGGGAACCTATTTCGGTTATTACGCGCACAATCACGCGCGTTTTAGCACGATTCTGCCTCCGAACAGCCCGAGTTGCACTTACGATTCTAATCCGCAACTAGACGCGTCTTTATATCCGGCGACGAGCTACCATAGCGGCGGCGTCAACGTCGCGATGGCGGACGGTTCCGTTCGTTTCGTTTCGGACACGATCAACGTCGACTTCTCCGACGGCATGACAGGCAAACTTCAAAAGGACAACGGATACTCCGGCAAATCCTCCTTCGGCGTCTGGGGCGCTATGGGCTCGATCAACGGCGGCGAAACGAACGTTCAATAACGAACGTTCAATAACAAACGTTCAATAACGACGTCTTAAAACGGGACGGGAACCGACGTCGGTCTTCCCGTCTTTCTTTTAAACCTTGAAAGAAAGAAAAATGAATCGAAAACATATCGTTTTAACGTTGGTTGTTTGCTTAACGCTCGTCGCGTCGTTCGGTTGTAAGAAGGGCGGGCTCCAAGGACTCGTGCCGTTGACGGGAACCGTAACCCTTGACGGCGAGCCGGTCGAAGGCGCGACGGTGATGTTCGCGCCTGAAACGAAGACTGAAGACAGTCGTTCCGCGACGGCGATTACTCAAGCCGACGGTTCGTTCGTCGCTATGACGCTTCAACCGGGCGACGGAGTTTTCCCCGGAACTTATAAAATTTCCGTTAGCAAAATGACGGAACCGCGTAGCGCCGCCGAGGTTCTCGGTAAAAAAAGCGCGACCTCGACCGACGACAAAGGCGCCGAAGGAACGATGAGCGACGCGGAAGCAGCCAAAATGAGCTATCTGAAGGACGAAGTTCAAGAATTAATGCCGTCTCAATATATTTCGCCTTTCACCTCGGGTCTATCGGTTACGGTCGAAAAATCCGGCGTTAAGGATTTTAAAATCGAATTAAAGAAGTAAGCACGCAAAATCGCGCAATTTAACGACGCGGACAAAACGGAGATTTACAGTCAAAGTCTCGAGTTTTGTCCGCGTTTTATATTTATCAACTTTTCTTATTTTAACGATTTTAAACAGAAGTCGTTACAAATGGAACTTGTTACGATTTTTCTACTAAAAAAACGGAATCTTTGAATCATAAGATCGAATAATCCCCTTGTCGGCGCTCGAATACTGTTTTATAATAAACCGTCGTTTTTATATAACTTGGCGCGTCTTCAAAAAACGACGCGTCGGTTGATTCAGAAAGAGCTTGTTTTATTTGCAAGGGAACGAAAATGAGTAAATATTCTAAATGTAACGGGGGGGGGGTAAATAACGGTTTTACCCTCGTCGAACTCCTCGTCGTTATCGCCATTATCGGCATTTTGATCGGGTTGTTGTTGCCCGCCGTGCAGGCGGCTCGCGAAGCGGCGCGTCGTATGCAATGCACGAACAACTTGAAACAGTTGGGGCTGGCGATCCAGAATTACCACGACGTCAACAACGCTCTTCCCGGTTACGCTATGGGCGGAAACCGTCCCTACGACTATACGCCTTACGTCGGCTTGCTTCCTTTCTTTGAACAACAAGGGCGTTACAATCTTGTCGCCGGCGGCGACTGCGGGTATGGACCTTGGGACGTCGAGCCTTTCGACAACAGCGAGGCGTTCACGGGCGTCATCCCAACGATTCTCTGTCCTTCCGACGCTAAGTCAAGTCAGGGTTGTACGGATTCGAGTTATCCGACCTCTAAGCCTTTCGCCTCGTGCAACTATCGTTTCAGCCAGGCCGACGCAATCAACGGACGCGGTTGGTGGAACGACTGCCGACCTTCGCCAACGGGTCCTTGTCCTCACAATACGCGTAGCGTCTTCACAATGAAGGCTGTGCCTCGTTCCAATCCTAATATCAACACCGGCACGGGTTGGTGTCCGCCCCTTTCCGCCGTTACCGACGGTTTGAGCAATTCGATCTTTATGTCGGAACGTTGCGCTAGTCCTTCGGGGCGTTATACTAAAGGTTCCGACGATTTGATAAAAACCGGTTTTGCCACCGCCGATATGTGGGGCGGCAATCCGAAATCAAATTGTATGACGCTCGTCGGCAACAACGGTCGATACGTGGCTTCGGCTTCGACTCACAACGGTTCCGGCTCGTTGTTTGGGTATTATCAGGCAATGCATACGATGTTCCACACGGTTCTGCCGCCTAACGGACCTTCGTGCGGTAATGGAGCCGACGACACGTTGATTATGGCCGCGACGAGTTATCATAGCGGCGGCGTCAACTGCGTAATGGGCGACGGTTCCGTTAAATTCGTCAGCGACACCGTCGACTGCGGCGATCTGTCAAGAAGTATGCAACTTAAAGGAACCAATCACGCCAACGGCACAATGGACGTCGGCGGTCCGAGTCCCTTTGGCGTTTGGGGCGCTATGGGATCTGTCACCGGCGGCGAAACGACCACTATGTGATCCGATTATTTTGTAACCAATTTTATTGACGACCGTTTGAGATTTTCGGACGGTCGTCTTTTCAAATTAAAGGCGTCGTAATGAAAATCAATAAATTTTGTCTAGTTGTTCTTGCGTTGTGCGCGTTGACTTCGTCGTTCGTAGGTTGCGGATCTAAAGGAAGCGGTTCACGAAGCGGTCTGGTCGCCGCCTCCGGCGTCGTTAAGTACAACGGCGCGCCGGTCGAAGACGCCGTGATAGAATTTCGTTCCGCCGAGGGAGTTGAGAACAGTCTCGCCGCCGGTCGAACCGACGCGGAAGGCAAGTTTACGTTAATGACCGATCGTCCAAACGACGGAGCGCTTCCCGGCAAATATAAGGTTACCGTCAAAAAGCAAGTTGAAACGATCGACGGTTTGACGCGTGAAGAATATATTGCGCAACATCCGTCCGAAGGAGACGAAAAAAGCGACGTCGTGTTTTCCAAGGAGCGCGTCGTAGTCGAGCAACTTTTGCCCGTCCAATATTCCGATCCAGAAAACACGCCGCTGGAAATTGAAATTCCCGCTAAGGGCAACAAAAAGATAGCGCTCGATTTGCAAGATTGACGCAGGTTCGGTTTGCCGCGTCTCTTGTTGATTTGATCGGAATAGACGCCAAAAACGACCGTTTGGAAGTTTTTTCAAACGGTCGTTTTTGATTTCCAGAAATTTATCGTCAACGCGCCGACTGACGACGCAACGTTCGCTTCCGAACGTTGCGTTTTGCTAGAGACCCTGCCAGAGCGCTAACGAAACGTCGTTTTACGAGCGTCGCCGACTCTATTTATTTCCTTGTTCGGAAACGCGTTGGCTAAAATCGTTCGCCGGATCCCAATTCAACGGTTCGACGTTGGGAAAGAGCTTTTCCAGCGCTTTGCTCAATTTAACGCCGCGCGCGTCGGTCATAATAACTTTTCCGTCTCTGTCGATTAGTATCATTTCCGGCACGCCGTTGATCGAATAGTATTCGTAAAGTCCCTTGTAGCCCGCCTCGACCGAACGGCGTTGCGACGTGACCGCCCACGGAATCTCGTTTTCAACAAGAAAGCTCTTCAATCGGTCGACGTCCTGATCGATCGAATATCCGACGATTTCAAATCCGGCGTCGCGATAACGGTCATAGACCTCTTTCAAACGGGGAATCTCTTTTCGGCACGGACCGCACCACGTCGCCCAAACTTCGACGAGTAAAACCTTCCCTTTGTACTCTTCCCAATCAAATTTTTTCGAAAACTCGTCGCCGTCGAGCAGAAGCGCGTCAAAATAGAGTTCGCCGCCCGGCAAACGCGCGAATCGACGCAAACCGGCGGTTTTCTGAATCGGCTTAATCAAGGCGGGCTTGCCCGAGGTTTCGAAGGCGTCGCACATCGCATCGAGCGCTTCTTCGCCCAATTCCGGCGCGTAAGTTCGAATCGTCGTTACGACATTATTGGCGTCCTCGCCAAAATCGGGCGCGTTCAGCGCGAATGTAATCGCGTCGCCGACCAGCGCGACAAAATCGTTTTCTTGCGCTTCTCCCGACTTTTTAAGCGCCAAACGCAGTCTTACGCCAAAGAATTGCCGCGCGTAAGCCAACAAGATCGCGTTTGATTCCTCGTCGTCTTTACGTCGACGCGCATCGAGCGCTTTCGCCGTTTCAAGACTTAGTTCGTCGAATCGCGCGCCAAGTTTGCCCGACGTTCCTTCTTCCAGAGCGAAGTTCGCCAAGACGCCCGCAAATTGCGCGTTGTATTCGAGTCGTTCCTGCGCGTTCAGTTCAAGCGCAAGAAGCGCTTTTGTCGAACGATAGAACCCTTCCGACGTTTTTTTCCAGAATTCGTCGCTTGTCGTCGCGTTTTCACCGCCCCAACGCGTCAACGCGTCCTGATAAGCAATCAACGCCTCTTTTGTCGGGTCGTTTGGATACACGGGGGAACCTTGCGCCCAAACGCGCGACGCAAAACCCAAACAGGAAGTCGCGACAAGAGCGAACGTCAAAAATCGAGAGAAACGAAGAGCGAACATAGAGGGTTCCTTTGAATTGGCGGCGTAGAAAAATTTCGGCGCGACGACGAACGTTTGAGAACCGTCGCATCGTTTGTTAATTCAGAACGGATTATGGACGTCAAGAGGACCTTCGGGAAACTCCTCGGCGCCCAAAACGCGATACATCGGACAATTCGACTGCATATGAATCGGCAACTCGCGATCGCGCCACATTACCATCGAGTCCTCCGGCAATTTCCAGCCGTTCGATTCGTAAAATCTAACGAGCGGCTCTCGACAAAACAGAATCGCAAAGGGATACCCTAAACGACGCGACTCCTCGAGAGCAATGGTAAGCAAACGTTGAGAAAGCCCCGACTTGCGCCGCGAAATCGAAACGGAAACGCCTTGAACGCTTGCGACGAGATAACGACAGTTCCACTCGGTCGTAAGCGTTCGTTCCACGACGGCGACGTGCCCTACCGCTTCCCCTTGCGCGTCGGTCGCCAAGACGGTAAAGACGGGCGCGGCGTCGTGCCAAGCGCGTCGCGATCGAAAAACTTCCGCCCAATTAGGGAACAAATCGATAAGGAAACGTCGTATTTTTAAATCGAGCGACGCGTCGATCTGCGACTCGCGCAAAATAGTTGTCTTGGTAGGCTCGAGCATCGTCTTCCCAACAAGCGACTCTTATTCGAAACACCAACCGACGTCCCGACCGCCGCGACGTCGTTTCCCTTATTCTAAGTCTAAGCTCAAATTTCAAAAGAGGGCGCGCGTCGGAAAAACGAAAAAAGAACCTCCTAGACGTTTACTCTTCCGAAATAGTCAGCGTCCGGCACAAAATCGTCTTGCGCTTCACGCCGTCTTCGTCCGGGTAATAGAAGTCGCTGTAAAAAATCAACGCGGAATCTTCGTCAAGCGGCAATAATTCGGGATTGTTGCAAGCGCCGTCCCAATCGTGAAATTTCGGAGGCGAAACAATTTTATTTGCCAACGCGCTCCGATCGCCGGGCGTCATCAACTCGAGACGCTCGCTCCATTCGACGCCGGAATCGTCGCAACAAACGCGCGCGAAGACGCCGGGTCGAGCGTAACACAACAGTACAAAACCCGACTTGATCGTACATAATCGCGGTAAAGTTCCCAATTTGTCAAAACGAGTCGGCTTCGTCCACGTTACGCCCTTGTCGGTCGAACGAGAATAATAGAGGGGCGACCATTCCTCGCCGGTCGATCCGTACCAATTCGAACGGAAAAACCAGACCATCGATCCGTCGCGCATAAATTCAAAATCACTGTCGCTTAGACCGCCGCTCATATACGGATAATCGCGTCCGTCGGCGGGATACTCGACGTGCGCGCGACGCTGAAAGGAACGACCGTCGTCCTCCGAGCGGAAAAGCTCGGCGGAATAATAGGGCGAATATTGCCCGTTAGAAGGATCGATATGCCCTTCGCCGGAAAAGGCGCTGATCCAAAGCGCGCCGTCGGGACCCAATTTTAATTTGCCTCGAGGAAAAATCGACTTCATAATCTTCTTAGGACTGCCCGCCAACGTATGAACGACTCGGGTTAAATAGGGCCATTCGACGGGTACTTCTTCGTTGATCGGTTCCGTTTGTCCGGCAAGGATGCGCTTCGCACGCCAAACTTTTTTATCGAGGCTTGGAGGCAGTCTGTCGGCGTTATATCCGTAAATCGTCGCGCCGCCCATCCAAAACGCCATACCGTCGGGAATCGGCAAAACGCCTTCTTCCGCTTTCTTAGTAAAATCATAATCGGGCGTTCGATATTCGTATGACGTCAATTTATAGGAACTGACGTCGATCGCGTTTTCTTTTGGAAAATACAGTCTGTCGCCGTTTGGCAAGAGGGTTCCGCACCAAGGGGCGACCGACGCGTCGATCTCTTGCCACGTTTCGCCTTTGTCGCGACTTTCAAACCAACGGTTCTCCGCGCCGTAAGTAGCGATATTGTCGTCGGTAATATGAACGGCTACGACAAGTCGATCGCCAAGATCAAAGGGAAGCGGAAACTGATACGGTCCCCAAAGTCCCTCTTCGGGTCGAATCCCTCGCACGATCACGCGCTCCTCGCCCGCCGTAAGACGATATTTCTTTCCGTTTTTTTCAAAAACGACGCTAGGATTCTCGAACTCTTGGGAAGTTGCAAATTTCGATTTCGGTTCGATTGAAAAAAGCAGTCCGCAAAGGATAAAAAACAACAACGTAAATCGACGAAAAAAGCGCATCGCAACCTTTCTTATCAAAATTCAACTACGCCGCGTCAAATGTAAAAATCAAGGGCGGGCGTCGCGCGTTATTATAAAAAAACGGCGCGACAAAGTCAACAAATCGAGCTTTAAAAGAGGAAGATTGTTAAATTAAACTCAACTGCGGAAATCGATCGAAACCAATACAAACGACTTATTGCGGATTATTGTTTCGATCGCCGCGCCGCCGCTTTTCAAAAACGCAATTTCTAGTATAATGAGAGAGCGCGTTTGGGACTTTCCCACGCGTTGAAAAACCTATAGACAAAGGGCGCTTGACAATGCTCGATCGCAAGTTTATTTTTGACAACGTTGAAGCCGTTAAGGAAAACTGCAAAAATCGCAACGTTACCGCAGACGTGGATCGTTTCGTCGAACTGGAAACCGTTCGTCGCGAAAAACAACGCGAACTCGAAGCGTTGAATCAAGAGTCTAATGCCGTTTCTAAGTCGATCGGAAAATGTAAGACGCCCGAAGAACGAGAAGCCAAGAAGGAAGAAGGACGAATCGTTCGTGAAAAACTCGCCGTCCTTCAACAGAGTCTCAACGAAATTGAAACGGAAGTCGATCGAATCCAGCGCGGTATTCCGAATATGGCGCATCCGGACGCCCCGAAAGGCGTCGACGATACTTGCAATACGGTCGTCGACTATGGAAAGACGCCCTTGCCCGTCTGGAAAGAAGGATTTAAGCCGCTCGATCACGTCGAATTAGCGGAAAAGTTCGATCTTATCGACTTTGAAGGGGGCGCGCGCGTCGCGGGGGCGGGTTTCTATTTTCTGAAAAACGAAGCCGTTCTCTTGGAACTTGCGCTCGAACAATACGCGATCGCCAAGTTGATCAAGCGCGGTTTTACGCCGATGTTGACGCCGGATCTCGCGAAAAACAGCGTTTTACAAGGCACGGGCTATATTCCTCGCGGTAATGAAACTCAAATCTATTCGATCGAAAATTCCGATTTGAGTTTGATTGCGACTGCAGAAATCACGCTCGGAGGTCTGCTTGCGAATCAAACGGTCGATTCCGAACAACTCCCGCTGAAGTTCTGCGGAGTCAGTCATTGTTTCCGCACGGAAGCCGGAGCGGCCGGGCGAGCTTCCCGCGGACTCTATCGCGTTCATCAGTTCTCTAAAGTCGAAATGTTCGTTTTCTGCTTGCCCGACCAAAGCGAGGCGTTCCACCAAGAATTGCTGGAAATCGAACGAGAAATCTTCGACGGACTGGAAATTCCTTATCAAATAGTCGACACCGCGACGGGCGACCTTGGCGGACCGGCTTATCGCAAGTACGATATTGAAGCGTGGATGCCCGGTCGAAACGCCTACGGCGAAGTAACAAGCACGTCTAATTGCACCGATTACCAAGCGCGTCGTTTGAACGCGCGTTATAAGGTCAAAGGCGAAAAGGGCACAAACTACGTTCATACGTTAAACGGCACTGCCGTCGCTATTAGCCGCGCGCTTCTTTCCGTTCTTGAAATGGGACAAAAAGAAGACGGAACGATCGTCGTTCCGAAAGCGTTGCGTCCTTACGTCGATTTCGTTACGATTCAGCCGCGAAAATGATGCGAAGGGGAACTTGTCGTGTTCGATTCGATTTGCCTCTTTGGACTGTTAGATTTTCCAATGTTTTGGCTGGCGATTCCCCTCGCGATCGCGTTCTCGTTGGTTTACGCCGCGACGCGTAGCGAGGAGCCTCGTGAAATTTGCAAGCGCGCCCTAAACGTCGCGTGCAAGTTGTTTTTCTTTCTCATTCTTGTCGGCGTTGTTTTGCATTTCGCCGTATAAATAGACCGCGACGCGCGACGTCGGCAAATATCGCTTTTTTCCTACGTCGAACGCAACGCGGAAAAACTTAGGAAGGGACGACAATGAGCGCGTCAAAACGTTCCTTGGGCGATCGTTTACGTTCTATCGTCAAATTCTGCGGCTCTATCTCGGTCTGCATCGTTTTGACGACGTTGTTGGCGGTCGCAATGGGCTGGGCGACGTTTCTCGAGCGAGAAATGGGGACGCCGGTAGCGCAATATCTAGTTTACGCCGCAAAATGGTTCTATTGGACGATCGGTTTATTCGCCGTCAATATTCTTTGCGCGGCGATCGCGCGTATTCCGCGTTTCGTGCGGTTTGAGGTCGTCGAAAAGAACGGAACGTCGCGAAGAAAACTACGTTTAGAACGACGGCTTGTTCCCTTCTATACGGCGCATCTTGGCGTTCTTCTGCTTCTTGTCGGTTGTTGGACGACGGCGCGGTTCAGTTCGAAGGCGCGCGCGACGATCGCCGAAGGCGCGGCGTCGGAAAAAGCGATCGACGTCGATTCGAGGCTCTTTGACGTCCAATTTGAAGGATTCGGAACGCAAGTCGACGATTTGACGCGCGAAAAAATAGAGATTCCGTTTGCCGGAGGTCCGTTAAACTGGAGCGATTACGCGTCCGGCGCGCGCTGGCGTGAAAAAGTCGCGGCGCCGATTTTGAATTCTAAGCCGGAAGGCGCGTTTTTTCAAGACCTTGCCAAACGCGCGTCAAGCGTAAGTCAACGCGCCGCCTATTGGGTCGCGCGTCTTGCGCGTCAATCCAAGCCGGGCGTCTTGTATGATCGCGACGGATTCAAGTTAGAAATTCTTGATTATTCGACTTACGCCGACTATCAACCCGTCGCGCCGTTGAAACTTGAAGGGCTCTTCGAGCGTTCGAACGGCGAGCCTGCGCGACGAGAAATCGAACTGAAATTCCCCTTTGACGCAAGCGACGCGTCCGCCGATCCGCTCGCGATTTCGCGTCGCGCCGCGCGTCAAACGAGCGAAGAAGGTTTGCGCGTCGTCTATGCGCTTGCCGATTCGAACGCGGAAGCGAACGCGTTGACGTCGACCGCGCCCGAGCCGAATCAAACGGACGTCGTAATTCTCTTGCTTGACGGCAAGCGTTACGCGACGCCCTTTAAAGACTTGACGATTCTTTCGCAATACGGGGCGCTCGACGAACAAATCAACGTAATCCGCGTGCAACTAGCGGAAATAGAGCGTCGTCTTACGCTCGAACGCGAGCGAGATTTTTCCGACGTCGAAACGACCGACTCCGAGTCGGATCCGGCGTCAAAAGTCAAGCCGTTGCAAATTACGACGCGCGAGAGCCTTGTCGCGCTCAACGACGAATTGCGCGCGTTGAGCGACAAACTGACCGAAGCCGCCGATTCCGCGACCGATCCCAACGGTACGAACCGACTCGACGATTTTGCGCAAACGCGCCGCGAATACGAACAAAAACGCGTTTTGAATTATTTGGCGACGACTTGGGCGCAACTTGAAAGCACGACGCCGACTTCCCGTGAGTTCAGCGAAACGCTTGAGAAAATGAAGAGTCAAACTTCCGAACGCTTAAAGGAAGTCGAACGATTAGAAGAGACGTCGAAACTTGGCGATTCGGGCTGGCGTGTCGTTGGGTTCGAATCTTCCCCGACGCTATTGCCCGGCGTCGAAGAATTACAAGGCTGGTCGGCGCTCGTCAGATTGCAAACGCCGGAAGGCGAATTCTGCGAAACGACGTTGTTCTCAGACCTTGCGGAACGTAATCGTTACCCGGAAAACGGGCGAGTTTACGGCGCGCTTTGGCTGAAGACGCCCGGCGGTTCCGATACGGAATACGGTCGAAAATGGAACGAAGCGCTGAACAAGCCGAAACTCGAATTGACGCAAACTCAAGACGAAAAAATCGTCTATCGATATTCGAACGGCGCGGGCGTCGTTTTGACGGGAACGCTTCAAATTTCGCCCGTAGACGACGCGTCGAAAACCTTTCAAAGCGCGCCCGTTACGTTGTTTGTCAAGGATTCCGACGAAAAATCTTCCGACGACCAATCTTCCGACAACCAAAATTCGCGGCTCGTTTCCTTTACCGTCAAAGAAGCGACGTTCCAAGACGAGTTCGGCGCGCGACTTACGCCGGGCGAATTTCAAAAGGATCAAGCGAACGAGTTTTATGGAAAAGTCAAAGTTCGCGCGACGCTCGACGACGCGCAAGAGACGTTTTGGTTGCGTTCGATTCCGCTCGAAAGCGTTTCGCAGGAACAAATGAAATACCTGACGCGTCGGATCGCGTCTAGCAAACGTAGCGCGACAATACGATTAGTCGATCGCGAAATAGAGCTTGGAGTCGCGTTGTTTGTAAAAAAATTCACGCCTACTTACGAACCCGGTTCGTCGACCGCCGCGTCTTTTGCAAGTTTAACGCGCGTTCTGCCCGTCGGAACGACGCCTGAGGAGCAAGCCGCCGAAATAGTGCGACACGAAGAAAAGGACGTCCTAATTCAGATGAATCGACCGGGCGTTTTGCGCGCGCCGGGTTCGCGCAAAGTCTATTGGGCTTATCAAGATTCTTTTCGCGGTCCCTTCAAACCGGGCGACGCGGAATTTGATTCGGTCGTGCAAGGGCGCTTGTTGCCCGGCGAGACAAGTCCGCGCGAGACGCTGTACTATACGATTATTTCTCTCAACGACGATCCGGGGCGGGGTATGAAATATTTGGGCTGTCTTTTTGTCGTATGGGGAACCGCGTTGTTAGTCTACAGACGTCCTAAGAAAAACGTTCGCGTCGAAGAATCGAGCAGTCTTGTCGAACCGTCCGCAACGGATCGAACAAGCGCTCGTTTGGGGCGCGCTTCCTTGCTCCTTTTGGCGGGGTCGGCTTGCGTCTCCTTAGGCTTGGCGACGGCGCTTGGGGTCGCGCGCGCGGAAGAGACGTCGCAAACGCCGAAAAAATCAACGTCCGAAAAAATCGATTGGACGACGTGGCGCCTACTCCCCGTCTATGACGGCGGGCGAATTCAGCCGCTCAATACGTTCGCGGAAATTCTTGTTCGGGACGTTACGGGTTCCAACGTTCCAACCTTTGAAGTTCCGACGTCGACCTTGGAACGGCTTGAAGGCAAAGACCCAATAAACTTTCCGACGCTGGAAGAGTTTTTAGCGGACGTCGAACAAGAAGCGAAAAACGATTCAAGCGATTCAAAAAGCGCCGACGCAGAATCGAAACACGCCGAACGTGAATCGTGGTATCGAGAAGTCGCAACTCAAACGTTGGAACGTCAACAAAAAATCGCCAAGCGCCTGCGTCAGGTCTTTCCGAACGGCAAACGTCGATTTTCCGCCGCCGAACTCTTGTTCTCATGGTTGGTCGAGCCCGAAATTTGGGACTACGTCCCCTTCCTTGACGATCCGAAAGGAACCGTTTCCGAAAACGTTCTCAAACAAACGAAAAAAGAACGCGACGCCAAAAAAGGACGAATCGCGCCGGAAGAATTGGAACGCGTCGAAAAGGGATCAAAGAAAACGATCGTCGAAGCGTTTCGCGCCAAGTCGGACGCGTCGCGCGTCGACGCGCTCAAAGCGCTCGACAAACTTGAACAACGTCTGGCGTCCGTAAGAAGCGTTTCCTTTGCGCCGACTCAAACGCCGTCGAATCGACCGCGCGTTTATTTCAACAAAATTCTTTACGGCGACGCGCCCGCGTCAATGGGCGGGTTCCATTCGCCGTCGCTCAGTCCTCTTGCGCAGTTGGACGCTTCGTCGCAAAAAATCGAACGTCTTTTGTCTCGCGAAGCTCGCGCCTTGCGTAAAGAATCGCCGTTCAACGACAAAAATTATATCCTGCGCCAAACGACGCCGATTTCGAACGACTCGCAAGGACGAGAAACGTTAATGTTGGCTCGTCAAATCGCGGTCTTGGCGGGCGTTTACGAAAAATATCCCGTCGCGCAGTCGGGCGAATTGTTCGAAAAACTATTCGTCGCGATTTCTTCCGCGTTGGACGAACTTAAAGCGCACCGCGACGACATAATCGCGTCGGAAAAATACTCGCTTGAGTACAGACAAGAGATTCAACGGGTCGTTTCTTCGTTCCAAGAGGTCGTAGACAATATTGAACTAGCTTATTTGACGTTGACGTCCGAATCGACGAAAACGTTAGCGATCGCGCCCGTCGTTCGAAAGAGCCTCTTCCGCGCGACGGAAAGTCAAGATTCGCCGTGGGTTCCGTTGCAAACGGCGTTGTGGAGTTCAGACGCGACTTACGCTCGATTTATCGACCCGGAAGCAAAAGAGAAAAATAAAGACGACGTTCGCGACGTCGAGGCGATTTCGCCTTTCGACGGATTTGTCGACGCGTTGCGAAAATCGACGCAAGCGAATAAGATCGATCGCGCGCCCGTCAATGCGTTTCTCGACGCGGCGGAAGCGTATCTTGACGAAAACGCAACGGATCGCGCGAGTCGAGTCGAAAAGGCGCTCGACGCTTTTGCGACTTCCTTGCGCGAGCTAGCATCGCGTTCCGACGTCGAAAGAGTGGAATTGGCGAAAACGGAGATTTCCGACGACAAGACGCGCGAAGAATTCCTGCGTAAGACGAACTACCCCGCGTCGAACAAATTGAACGCCGAATTATTCTATTATCGTCTCAACGCGTTTTACTGGAACTGGGTCGCGTGTCTTTTTGCCGTCGGTTCTTTCGCGCTTTCCTATATTCGAGAAATCGTCGCGCGTCTGACAAAACGCAACGCGTCGCCGCGTGAAGAACGGGTCTTTTTCTCGTTGGGACTCGCTTTTTTAGGCGCGTCTTGCGCGGTCGCTTTTCTAGGAGGCGCCGTTCGCGCTTATATCACCGGCTGGGCGCCGGTCGCCAATATGTTTGAAACGGTCGTTTTACTAGCCTTTTTAATCGCCGCGATCGCGATCGGCTACGCGTTGGCGCCTGTTTGGGCGCGTCCCTTTGCGAACGCGTGGCGCGCGACGGCGTTTCCTTGGCGCGTCGTCAATCCGATCGACAAAAAAATCGCGCGCGTTATGGCGACGCCTCGAATAATTCTCGTTCTCGCCTGTTTCTTCGTCGCGTTTCGCTTGTGGAGTTCCGCGCAAACGTTCGATTCGGGCGCGTTTAACGCGATCGTTCAAGCGTTCTCTAACGCGTTTGCAATGCAAGGCGCGCTCGACAGTTGCGCCGTTTTGGCGACGTTTGGATTCGTCGTTTGGAGCGTTCCGCGCTTTATCGTCGCGACGGCGACTTTGGCTTGCTTCCCGCTTGTATGGAAACGCGACGAAGAGGCGTCAAACGGCTTGAGTCTATGGTCGGAAGTATCGCAACGCAAAGCCTTTATAACGGCAAGTTCGATTATTGCTCTTCTTGTCGCCGCTTCCGCGTATTTTAATTCCGTCGAATTTAATCCGAACATTCGTCCGCTTGTCGCCGTCTTGCGTAGTAATTTCTGGCTGACGATTCACGTGATCGCGATTATCGTTAGTTACGCGCTTGGCGCCATTGCGTGGGTCGTCGCGCTGACTTCGCTTGCGTCGTATGTTTTCGGTCGGTACGGTCGCGCGCAAAACGACGAAATCGACGCGCCCAAAAACGCGACGCTTTCCAGACAGGAACGTCGACGCGAAGAACGACGCGCGCGAAAAGAAGCGCGGAAAAATGAAAACAACGAAAACGACGCTACGACAAAAGGAGTCAATTTAGAAAACGCGCAAGAATTCGAGCCGAGCTACGCGCGACGCGTGGCTCCGATCGTCGCGACGATGATTCGTAGCGCGGTTCTTTTCTTGACGGCGGGCGTCATACTTGGCGCGCGCTGGGCGGATTTCAGCTGGGGACGATTTTGGAGCTGGGATCCGAAAGAGGTCTGGGCGCTCGTCACGCTGTTGATTTACTTGGTCGTCTTACACGCGCATAAAATCAGCGGCGGAAAAAGGTTCGTCCTTGCGCTCGGCGCCAATTTCGGCGCGTTGGCGATTATTATGACTTGGTACGGACTTAGCTTTGTAATGGGCGGCGGCGGACGCCACGCTTACGCGTCGGGCGAGTCGAACAAAATCGCCGTCTTATATACGCTCTTTGCCGTCAATATCGCATGGGCGGTTCTTGCCGTCGCGCGTTATTGGTTTGAAAGAGCGACGCGAAGAGGTAAAAAGCATTGACTTTCGTTGAAAGCAATTTGTTCGATTCACGTTTCAATTCGGCGTCGTAAGAAACGTTTCTTGTCTTCGCGTCGACGCCTTTTTATCGGCAAACGTTCGCCGATAGTAATGCAAAGATTCCAACGGTCGCTTTAATTTCAGAATAACCGTCGCGTAGGGATCGCCGCGTCGTCAGAAAGTTCATATTTTTTCGCTAAACCTTCAGACTCTAATTCTTCCGATATGCCCGGTTCTCGGCAAACGGGAACATTGGAGGCGTCGGATAATTTCGCTTTTATAATGAACGCGTTTTCGGCGGCGCCGTCCGTTTGTCTAAATACAAGCGGCTTATCGCGCGCGCCTCACGGCGCGATTCAAACGCAAACCTTGTTCAGAATATTGCGTGAACAACTATAAAAAAAGAGGCTTGAACACCCTTATTCAAGCCTCTCGCGTCGTATGACGCTAGACGTTTTAAGCAACAGACGTTTTAAGCAAATCGTCAAATACCGGCGTTCAGTTTGTCATAATCCGCCGTGCCAAAGAAAAACGAGGTTTCCGTCCAAGGAGAAACGTCGGTCGCATCGTAAGCGCGGACGTGGAAAATATAATTGACGTTCGCGACAATTCCTTCGGCGACTCCGCTGGTCGCGTCAGCTTCCGCCTTAAAAGCGACGGTCCAATTAGCTCCGCCGTCGGTCGAATATTCGATCTTGTACCCTTCGACGTCGGAAACGCCGCCCCAAGACAGACTCAACTGACGAGCCAACGGATCGTAAGAATCGACGTTGAGGAACGCGGGAGCCGTCAAAATTGCGGGAGGCGTATACAGATCGGAATAAGTCCAATCAGACATCCCGACCACGTTAAACGCGCGAACACGGAATTCATACGTCGTACCAGGAATCACGTGCGTCGCCAAGCGCGAGGTATTGTCGCCGCCGTATACCTTTTGAGCAAGTCTCCACGTCTTTCCGCGATCCAGCGAGAACTGGACTTCATACCCGGTCGCATTGTCGACCGCGCTCCAAGTCGTTTCCAAAGTTCGACTCGTATCGTCGTAACTTCCGATCATAACAGAAGCGGGAGTCTCGAGTTCGTCGTTATTGACGCAGAATTTATCCGAATAAGTCCACTCGGACGAACCAATTTCGTTATACGCGCAAACGCGGAATTGATATTCGCGATCCGCATAGAGTTTCCAAGCCGTGCGCGACGTGGAATCTTCGCCGACTAACGTTTCCGAATTATACCAACTCATACCGCCGTCGACCGAATACTGGACGCGATAGCCGCTCGAATAATCGACCTTGTCCCATTCCATAGTCAGCGTGTTAGTATCGGAATCAAATTGTCCCAATCTAAATTCTTGCGGACTCTTTGGCGCTTGGGAAGCGCAATAGAACGTTTGAGAATACGTCCACTCGGAAACGGACGTTTCGTTAAACGCTTGAATACGGAAAACGTATTCAATGTCCGTATGAACCTTCGAAGCCATACGAACGTCGACGTCTCCGTCGGCGTTTCCGCCAAACTTCCAAGACTTGCCGCCGTTGGTCGAATACTCGACGCGGTATCCCTCCGCATCGTCAACGCACGTCCAGTGCATTGCCAATTTTTCCGTTTCGACGTCGTAGAAATCGATTTCGAAGATTTCCGGCGCGGCAAGAACCGACGCGTCGTCGTCTGTGGCAAGCGCGCTTAAGTCGACGGGCTGATCAACGCGCTCCGGAGCGACCTCCAAGGGAACTCCATTGCCTTCGGGCGGAGTCGCAACGTCGCCAAATCCAACTGCGTCTCCAAACCCAGCCGCGTCTAACAATTCACGATTCTCGAGCGATTCCAGTCGCAGGGCTCTGGCTCGCGAAGACGACGCGCTCTTTTCTCGACTAACTTTGTTAAGAACGCAACGCAGTAAATCCATACTCATTTTAAATCCTCACATATCTGTTCGACTGTCCATCGTCTTATGCAACGAACTTGCGAACTCACGAGTCAAACACGTTACCGCATCCAAAACGACGGAGTCGACTCCCAACTAAACCGACGTCGTAGCTACGCTTATCATCTCGTATTGTACCAAATCGGCAGAAAAAAAACAAGATTTTTCATCAAATTTTTCATTTTTTTTAAAATTTTTACGTTTTCAACAGCGATTCGTCAAAGTTGGTCTAATTTTCAGAAACAAAGCGCGAATGTATCGCCGCTTCGGTCGGATCAAACGGATCGCAATCGCTACGATTGTGACTTCCGCGCGTCTCGCGTCGAATTAGAGCGCCTTCAACGATCAGGCGAGAGACGACAAGCATATTTTGAACTTCCCAAGCCGAGACGGCGTTGAACTGTTTAGAAAACAATATTTTTGACCAGTTCGCAATACTTTGCAACGCTTCCGTTAAACCAGCCTCGTTACGAACGACCCCGCAAAGACGTTGCATTACGCTCTTGAGGGAATTACGAACGTCGTCGACGTCGACCGCAGTTTCGGCGACGTTTGTTGAAAGAGGCGGATTCTCCAAGGGCAACGCGCGATACTCGTCCGTCGTTTGCATCGCGATTTCGCCCGCAAGACGTCCGGTTTGTTCGCCGTAAACAAGCGCCTCGAGTAAACTGTTTGACGCCAGGCGATTCGCGCCATGAAGACCAGTGCTTGACGCCTCGCCCGCCGCCCAAAGACCTTTGATCGTCGTATGACCGCTGTAATCGACCAATACGCCGCCCATTGCGTAATGCGCGCCCGGTCGAACGGGAATAAGATCCTTAGTAATGTCGACGCCAAATTCCGAACAGATTGAAGCGATTCCCGGAAAACGTTTAAGAACCCAATCGTGATCTTTGTGCGTAACGTCGAGAAAAACGTTCGACGAATTCGTCTTGACCATTTGCTGAACGATCGAACGACTTACGACGTCGCGCGGCGCCAATTCTCCTCGTTCGTCGTAATCTTGCATAAAACGATATCCGCGCTTGTCGAGAAGACGCGCGCCTTCTCCGCGCATCGCTTCCGTAATAAGACTGCGACTACCGCCCGCGATATAGAGGACGGTCGGGTGAAACTGCACAAACTCGAGGTCGCGACAGACCGCGCCGGCTCGGAACGCCATCGCCACGCCGTCGCCCGTCGCGACGCTGGGATTCGTCGTCTCGCGATAAATCTGTCCGATCCCGCCCGACGCAAGAATCGTCTGTTTCGCCCAAACAAGTTCCGTTTCGCGTTCTTTTTCCCAATACACGACGGCGCCCCGACAAAAACCGTCGAACGTAAGCAAATCCAACGCGAACGTGTCTTCCCAAACGCGAATATTTGGACGTCGTTTCACCTCTTCAATAACGGCGCGCATTATTTCCGCGCCGGTTGAATCGCCATTCGCGTGAAGAATACGAAAATGATCGTGTCCTCCTTCGCGTCCAAGTAAAACGTCGCCCTTTTCGTCGCGATCAAATTTTGTTCCGTATGCGAAGAGCTTGCGCACTTCGTTCGGACCGCGTTGAACGACTATTTCGACGGCTTTAGGATCGCACAAGGCGCCTCCGGCGATCAACGTGTCCTTGATATGATTCTCAAACGCGTCGTCCGGCACGTTCCAGACGGCGGCAATTCCGCCCTGCGCCTTCGAACTATTCGACTTCGTAAGTCCGTCTTTACAAACGACAAGTACTTTTAGCGACGGATCGACCGACAAAGCCGCAATTAAACCGGCCAATCCTCCCCCTACGACTAAAACGTCCGTAAAAAAGTGAGGGTGCAACTTCGCATGAAAAGGAGCTAAATAACGCGGAATGCCTGATATTCGAATTTCGCGATCAGTCGTCGCGTCTGCCATTGTCGTTCGCCTTTGCTATATAACGCTTAAAGAAACGTATGCTAAAAAGACGACCGCGCTATAAAAGGCGCGATCGTCGCCAAAATTGCCAGTCAAAACTTTGCCGACCCAAAATCGCCTATTATTTGTTATGATGCTCGGGCGTTTTTTCAGGATGGCATTCGTTGCAAGTCATCTTACCGATACTGTCGGCGTTCGTTCCCTTCTTATCGTGACAAGCGACGCAAGTCGCGGTAGGCTCGGGACGTTGGAATTCGACGATCGGCTTAACGTCTTTAGCGTTCAAAGCGGCAATATTCAGATTGAGAATCTCAACGGTCTTTTTCGCAATATCGGCGGAAAGACGCGAACAACGCTCCGTTCGTTCAGGGGAGTCGGTGCGAACTTGCGCCAACTTCGCCCATTTCCCGCTAGAAACGTGGCACAAGACGGAATCGGAAATCGTCTGCGGCATAACCTCCGATTCGTCGGCGTCGGAAGGTTTGAAGATAGGCAACATCGTTCTCTCATAATAAGAACCAAGTTCGTCGCACAAAGCCGCGCGCGTCGCGCTCGTCGACGCAAAAAGTCCGATCGCCGCCATCGCGCCGTTCAACGCCCCGCAAAGAGAACCCCAGCCGTTCGCGCCGGCGTCTCCGTAACGCATCATATGGAACGGGAACGAACGCAACGCGGACGCGGCAAGAGGATCCGTCGCTTCCAACGCGTCGGCCACGTTGGCGACGATCGCTTTGAAAGTCGTATACATACAACGACCCGTATGATAGTCCGCATAGGCGTCGGCCGCGACTTTGTCGGGATCGACTATCGCGTATTTCCACGCTTCAACGCCGTCGACGATCGCGGCGTCGCGGACGTTTTCCTCGGCTCCGCGCGCGTTTTCCACGACTCCGCAAGTCAAAATTGCGCCAAGACTCGCGCCCATAGTTCGCAACGCGCCGCGTCGATTAATTTCGCCCATTTTTTCCTCTCCGTTGTTTGCGCCGCGCGCGTCGAACAAAATTGTTTGACAAACGTCGGCTAACTATGTAAAACTTACAAATATGAAACCGTTAATTCTTCAGTATAGCGCTTCTTGTTCTCTAAAAAAGGAGGGTCGGCGCCCCTTGAATCGCTCAACGTTTCGCGTTTAAAAAAAAAGCCTTGAAAAACGCGCGCTTTGTGTTAATATAAGTTGCAATCAACTTAATAATTTAAAAGGACGTGATTATGAGACGCGTTTCTTTGGAAACGTTTCCGCGTTCTTTTCGTACTTTAAGAAATAAGTTCGCGTAATGAACACCGAATCACTCAGAATATTTTGCGACGTCGTTCACCTTCAAAGTTTTTCGAGGGGCGCCGAAGCCAACGACGTCAGTCAATCCGCCGCGACTCAAGCGATCCGTCGCTTAGAAAATCAACTTGGCGCGCAGTTGCTCGACCGCGCCAAGCGTCCCTTCACGCTGACGCCGGAAGGAAAGATTTGTTACGAAGGCTTCCGTGAAATCTTGGAAACCTACGACTCCGTTTTGTCGCGTTTAGAATCGAGTCGTTCTCAAGACGGCGGAATGATTCGCGTCGCCGCAATTTACTCCGTTGGCTTGCATGAAATGAGCAAGTGTATGCGCGAGTTTATGAAAGAACGTCCAAAATCAAAGATTCGTTTGGAATTTTTACATCCCAACAAGGTGTATCAAGCGGTTCTCAACGCCGAAGCCGATTTTGGCGTCGTTTCTTATCCTACGCCGACCAACGAAATTAATGTCGTGCCGTTGCGTTCGGAAGAAATGGTCGTCGTCGTTCCTGTCGGATCCGAATTGGCAAAAGCCAAGAGCGTAAGACTCGAACAACTTCAGGGCGCTTCCTACGTCGCTTTTGATCGCGATTTGCCGATTCGACGCGAAACGGATCGACATATGCGTCAGCACAACGTGCGCGTCGACGTCGTTACGGAATTTGACAACATTGAAACGATCAAGCAAGCGATCGAAGTAGGACTTGGAGTCAGCATCTTACCCGAGCCGACCGTCGCGGAAGAAGTCGCATCGAAGAAACTCGTCGCTATTCCGCTTGTCTCGCCTAAAATCACGCGTCCTATCGGAGTCGTTTATCGTCGACGTAAAACGTTCTCTCCTGCCGCCGCGCGTTTTGTCCAAATGTTAGGCGGAACAATTCCGCCCGCCAATACGCAGGAAGTCGGCGCCAAGAGCGCTTTTACGACGGAGCAAAACGATTGATCGCGTGATCTCCTAATCGCATAATCTCCTAATCTCGTATTCTCCAAAAAGCGACGACTTCAACGAAAGGTCAAACGAAATGATTAAAATTGCTTTTTCAGGCGCCGCCGGAAAGATGGGCAAGCGTTTAATCGCTTTAGCCTTCGCCAACGCCGAGTTTCAGATCGTCGCCGCGATCGACGCTCCAAGTTCGCCGGACTTAGGACGCGACGCGGGCGAGGTCGCGGGCGTCGGTTCCCTCGGCGTTAAAATAGCCGACGCTTTGCCGCTCGACGTTCAGCCGGACGTTTTAGTCGATTTTTCGTCGCCGCGCGCCTTTGAATCGTTGCTCGCGCTTTGCGTCGAACGCAAGATTCCGCTTGTCTACGCTACGACGGGTCTTTCGGACGAACAAGCCGCGCGGCTTGTCGAAACGGCGAAAGAACTGCCCGTTCTCCGTTCGCCAAGTATGAGTCCCGCCGTCAATCTAACGATGAAACTCGCCCAGATCGCGGCTAAAGCGCTTAAGGACTCCGACGCCGACGTCGAAATTTTGGAACGTCATCATCGTTTTAAGGTCGACGCGCCGAGCGGAACCGCGCTGAAATTCGGCGCGCTTATTGCGAAAGAAATGGGAATAGATTCGTTCCGCGACGGACGCGGCGGCAAAGTCGGCGCGCGTCCTCACAACGAAATCGCGTATCATGCGATTCGAGTCGGCGACAATCCGGGCGAACATACGATCGTCTTCGGCATGCTTGGCGAAACGTTGGAACTTAGCGTTAAGTCTTCGAATCGAGACGCTTACGCGTTGGGCGCGCTCGACGCGGCCAAGTTCCTCGTCGACCAGAAACCTGGAAAACTTTACGATATGAACGACGTCTTGAATTTGTAAAAGTTCGAATTTGTAAAAGTTCTCCAAACGTCAAAAAAACGAGCCTCCGTTCCTTACGAGACTCGTCGTCGTTCTAAGGTCGGCGACGACAAAAACGCGCCCTCCCCTTGTAAAGAGTTTAAAGGGCGCTAGAATAACGAAAATCGTTGACAACAGGAAGAGGCGTCGCGGCGTCTCTCCTTGCCTTTAACACCAGCGACGCACCCGACCGTTTGACGCGTTTGAGCAACGAGGTTTGAACGCGCAACGACGCGTGTTAATGCGCGACGATGCGTTTTAACGCGCGACCTTTGCGGCGACGTCGTATAGATAGAAAACTTTAGGGACTGTTGAGATGAAAGACAAGATTCATCCGAAGTATATGGAAACGAAGGTTACCTGCGGTTGCGGCAACACCTTTATGACGCGTAGCACGAAGCCGGAACTCAAAGTCGATATTTGCAACGCTTGCCATCCGTTCTACACCGGACGTATTAAGTTTGTCGACTCCGCCGGGCGTATTGAGAAGTTCAAGAACAAGTTCCAAGGTAATTACGGTAAGAAAAAGGCTTAAGTTTCGACGTTTTCTTTTTGAGCGCGTTTTCTTTTTGAGCGCGGTCTCTTTTTGAACGCGGCGCGTTTTATGATAACGAGCGTTTGGTTCGCGCGTTGACGTAAAGCGGCGACGAAAATTTTTCGTATGGCGCGTTTAACGCGCGAGTTATACACGACGGCGAAATTGACGCGCGTTTAACGCTTCAGTTCCGTCGTCGTTTTTTACTTGAGGCGTTTTTAACTTGAGGCGTCGCCCCCGACGCGTTGCGACGCGTCGCAAACTAACGAATTTTCAGCCCACGATTGTAAATAGAAATGCGCGAATTACTTGACGAAAAACTTGCAAGGTTCGAAGAACTAGAACGATCGATGAACGACCCGGACGTGTTGGCGGATTCCAGCCGTCTGGCGTCGGTCGCGCGCGAACACGGATCGCTGGCGAAATTATGCGGCAAATATCGTCGTTTTAAAAAATTGAACGACGAAATCGAAGAAGCGAAAGAACTTGTCGAAAGCGGCGATCCCGAGCTAAAGGAACTTGCGGAAACGGAGTTGCCCGAATTGCGCGCCGAACGTGAAACGCACTGGGACGAATTGCTTGATATGACGATCGGCGGCGAAGACGCGAATCGCGCGCGTTGCATTATGGAAATTCACGCGGGAACAGGCGGCGACGAAGCCGCTCTTTTTGCGCGCGATCTCTATGAAATGTATCGTCATTATTGCGAGACGAAGGGCTGGAAAATCGAATTGATGACGATGAGTCCGACGGAAATAGGCGGTTTCAAAGAAATTACCTTTGGAGTCGACGGCGAAGGCTGTTTTCGTGAATTGCAATTCGAAAGCGGCGGGCATCGCGTCCAACGCGTACCCGAAACGGAGACCAAAGGTCGAATCCATACGTCGGCCGCGACCGTCGCCGTTATGGCGGAACCTGAAGACGTCGAAGTCGAACTCAAGTCGGAAGATTATCGAATCGATCGTTTTTGTTCGAGCGGTCCGGGAGGTCAGCACGTTAATAAAACGGCGTCCGCAATTCGCTTAACGCACTTCGCGACGGGCTTAGTAGTCAGTTGCCAAGACGAAAAAAGCCAAATTAAAAATCTAGCCAAGGCGCTACGCGTCTTAAAAACGCGCCTGTATGAACTCAAGCGTTCCGAGGAACAAGCCAAACGTTCACAGGAACGTATGAGCAAATTAGGAAGCGGAGATCGTAGCGAACGTATCAGAACTTATAATTTTCCTGAAAATCGCGTTACGGATCACAGAATCGGCTTGACTTTGTACAAGTTAGACGTTATCCTTGCGGGCGACCTAGCTCCCGTAGTCGAGGCGTTGCTCGACTACGAACGTCAAGAATTGCGCAGTTCTTTCGGAACGATCGAGTAACGCGCTTTGAGACGCGCTTTGAGACGTAGGTTGAACAAACGGCAAAACGAACCTCGCGAGTTTATCAATGTCGCAAGCGGAAAATTGGACGGTTCGCGCCCTCTTGGAATGGACGGCGTCGTTCTTTAAGAAAAAGGGTATGGAGACCCCGCGTCTTGACGCCGAGGTTTTACTCGCGTTTGTCCTAAAAACAACGCGCATCGATTTGTACGTTCGTTACGACGAAACGCCAGACGACGAACAACGCGCGCGATATCGCGATCTTGTCAAGCGTCGAAGTCTTGGCGAGCCTGTCGCGTACCTTGTGGGAAAAAAAGAATTTTTCGCTTTAGACTTCGAAGTCGACGCGCGCGTGTTGATTCCGCGTCCTGAAACAGAAGAACTCGTTTCTCTTGTTTTAGAGTCGATTAAAAAACAGACGAAGGCGTTTAGCGCCGAGTTCGAGTCGACGTCGGGAAACGAATCGGACGTCGTTGAAGATTCGGAAATCGTAGAAACGACGCAACGCAAACTCAAGACGGCGCTTTCCGGCAAATGGAACTTATGCGACGTCGGAACGGGCAGCGGTTGTATCGCCGTTTCTCTAGCTAAGAATTTGCGCGAATCGCAAATCGTCGCGCTTGACGTCAGCGACGAAGCGTTGGAAATTGCGCGTCGTAACGCGTCAAACAACGGGGTTGAGAAACAGATCGAATTTTACAAAAGCGATCTGTTCGGCGCCGTTAAAGGAACGCTCTTTCATTTGATCGTTTCTAATCCCCCCTACGTCGCGGAAAACGAATATGCGGAGTTAGAGCCGACCGTTCGTCAATACGAGCCGCGTCTCGCGTTGTTAGGAGGAGCTTCCGGCGCGGAACTTCCGTGCCGACTCGTCGCTCAAGCGCCTGATTTTCTCGCGTCGGACGGAAAAATTTTTATCGAATTGAGCCCTACGACCGTGAACCTCGTCGTAGAGCAAATGAAGCAAGACTCGCGTTGGCGCGACGTCGAAGTCGTGCGCGATATGTCGAAACTAGAGCGTTTTGTCGTCGCGACGCGAAACTAACGCGGCGATTTTGACTTCCAGCTTCTTCTAAAGTCGCGTTATGAAAAAATGAAAATATTCCAAGGACGGAATAATATTACTGCTAAAACGATTCAGGAAAAATAAAAATGTCTGAAAAAAAAGCCGACGTTTTTGATCTTGTAGGAATTAGAACTCTTGTCGAGTTAATGAAAGACAACGACGTTTCGGAACTCGACTTGGAACAGGGCGAGAGTCGTTTGAAGTTGCGTCGAGGCGTCTGCGCTCAAGTCGCGCAAGAATCTCCAACGCAAGCCGTTTCCGTAGTTACGCCCGTCGCGCCCGTCGCGTCCGTTCAATCGGCGCAGTCCCCTGCGCTTCAACAAACTCCTAAGACGGAAGCCGAGGGACTAAAAACGATCGTTTCGCCTATGGTCGGCACGTTTTACGCTTCGCCTAGTCCAGACGCTCCGTCTTTCGTCAAGGTTGGAGATTTGGTTTCTCCCGATAAAACCGTCTGTATTATTGAAGCAATGAAGGTCTTCAACGACATTCAAGCGGAAATCTCGGGTAAAATCGTCGCCGTTCTTGTAAAAAACGGCGACCAAGTCGAATATGGCGCGCCTCTTTTCAAAGTCGATCCGCGAGGTTAGTCGAGTTTTGCGGAACCTTGTCGATTTGTCGTCGACGGTAGGTAGCAACGTGAAACAGGGATATTTTGAAAAACGCGTTACGGAATAGGACTGTCGCCTAATTGTCGCCGCGGGCGTAAGGAAGGGATGCTATGTTCAAAAGAATTTTAATCGCCAATCGCGGAGAAATCGCTTTGCGCGTCATTCGCGCCTGTCGGGAATTGGGGATCGAGTCGGTCGTAACGTATAGCGAAGCGGATCGCGACGCGCGTTACTTAAAACTAGCGGATCGCGCCGTTTGTATTGGTCCGGCTCGTTCCGATCAAAGTTATTTAAAAATAGATCGCGTCATTAGCGCCGCTGAACTTACGGAAGCCGACGCTATTCACCCTGGTTACGGTTTCCTTTCTGAAAATTCCCATTTTGCGGAAATATGTCGTAGTTGCGGCTACGAGTTTATTGGACCGACCGTCGAAGCAATGGAACGCCTTGGCGACAAAAATTCGGCAAGGGCGGTCGCGCGTCGTTGCGACGTTCCGACTGTTCCGGGTAGCGACGGCTTGGTCGTTTCGGAAAAGGAAGGGCTCGCGATCGCGCGCAAGATCGGCTATCCCGTCTTGGTCAAAGCGTCGGCGGGCGGCGGCGGTCGCGGCATACGTCAAGCGAACGACGACGAACAATTAAAGCGCGCGTTGCAAGAGGCCGCGCAAGAAGCGGAAACGGCGTTTGGCAACCCGGACGTGTATATCGAAAAATTTATCGAGAATCCGCGGCACGTTGAAGCGCAAATTCTTGCGGATAATTACGGAAACGTCGTTCACTTGTGGGAACGAGATTGTTCTCTTCAACGACGTCGACAAAAATTAATTGAACTGACCCCCGCGCCTAATCTTTCCTTGGAAAAGCGGCGCGCGCTTTGCGAATCGGCGGCGCGTCTCGCGAAGGAATCCGGCTACACAAACGCGGGCACGGTAGAATTTATCGTCGACAAAAACCGCGATTTTTATTTTATCGAAATGAACGCGCGCATTCAAGTCGAACATCCCGTAACCGAACTTGCGACCGGGGTCGACTTGATCAAAGAACAAATTCGTATCGCGGCGGGCGAGAAATTGTCGATTCGTCAAGAAGACGTCGTTCATCGCGGATTTGCGATGGAATGCCGCATCAATGCGGAAGACGTCGAACATAATTGTCGTCCGTGTCCTGGAAAAATAGAACAAATGATCGTGCCCGGAGGTTTTGGCGTTCGTTTCGATTCCCACTCTTATCCGGGCTATTCCGTCAGTCCCCATTACGACTCAATGATCGGCAAATTGCTCGTTCAAAGTTCGACGCGTCAAGAAGGGCTCGCGACGATGATCCGCGCGCTGGAAGAATTCGAAATTCAGGGAATTAAAACCTCGATTCCGTTGGAGCTAAAGATTCTTAAGAGCGCCCAATTCGCTAACGAAACGCCCGACGTCGGGTTCATCGAACGTTATTTTATGCGATAACCGACAAAATATTTACCCGTTCCCTCAAAACGTCGTTCGAATCGCGGCATACTCGCTTGATCCAACGACGTTTTTTATTGAATACGATCGACGCCGACGTTTCTATTTATTTTAAAGTTTTTAAAATTTCTTAAAAAAAGAAATATCGCTATTGCATCGATCAAAGAAAATTTACATAATGGGGACGTAGCGCGAGCTAGAGACGTTTCCTACGGAAAAACGCGTTGCGCATATGGCGCGTTTTCAACGGTTCGTTCCGTATGCGCGCGTCCAAGGTCGTCAATATATTATTCGACGAGGGTAAGAAGACTCAAGTCGGTTCAAATAGAAGCCGATACATTAACCAAACGCCATTGGACTTAACGTTCGACTTGCCGACAGGCGTCGCGTTCGCGTCCAACGCATACGGCGATTTTTTTCCTTTCATTGGGTTTTGACAAATTTGGCGCTTTGTAATTTACAAGTTGTAAGTTGCAAGTTTTTGGGAAAGATTGCCGGAAAAAGGATTGCGCGTTGGCTGTTTCGAGCCTGCGCCCCGTCTTCTCGTTGAGAATAGGCGGAGTTAGAGTCGGATATAGCGATATTTGGAATTTCGTCGTCCTTTGAATTCGTTTTAAGACGAGTCAAAATGCGATCGTAACTTCTGACGACTTGTTTCAGGAGAATGGAAATGAATATTTACAACGTTAATGGACCGCAAGGAATCGGGGCTAGTCGTCCTATAAGCGCGCCTAAACGAAGCGTTGCGGAGCGTCCGCGCGCGAATCTCAACGTTCGCGACGAAATGCAAATTTCAGCAAAGCAGAACGCGCAAGGCGCCGAGGCTGTCGCAACCGTTTCGCTTAATTCTAACGAGATTCGTCTGGATCTTGTGAATCGCGTCCGAGCAGAAATTGCCGCTGGAACGTATTACTCCGACGAGAAGTTGTTCGCGGCTCTTGATCGTATGTTGGGCGATTTAGTTTGACGAGCGTGACTCCTTAGACAAATAAGATTCCGTGCGAGCGGTTTTTGAGTCGTTAACGCGGTTGTGATTTTGTTTTGCAACAAGATTCGCAGAAAATTTTATCGAGTTGAGTTCTAGCGCGCAGGTCGGAGAGATTTGCGCGCTTTTTGTTTACTCAAGTATCTCCTCTTTTGACGCCACGCTGAAATAAACGCCGTTTTTCAATTCGCCTTCCGACGTCTTTGGCGGAGCAAGTTTACTCGCCGCTTTCTTATATTCTGCGCTCCAGCGTTCCAATTTTATTCGTTGTTCCGCAAATAATTTTTTCTTAGATTCTTCCAACTTCGGCGCGTTTCGTTCTCCGCTGTAAGTTTCGTCAAGACGAGTTTCCCGATCAAGCGCAAAATATCCCCAAAGACAAGTAGCGCCCTTTTTCGTTCTGAGAAAATAGACCCCCTTTGTTTGTCCATATTTTCGTAAAATAAAAATCTGCAAAATCTCTAACTTTTCCAAGGCGTCGCAATCCTTGAGAAAGGAAGCTAAGAGCGCGGAATCCGCCAAATAGTCGTCGAGCGGAGACCCTGGAGTCGTTGAACTGCCCCAATAGACGCCGTAAATGATCGGCAGTTCCGAATAGGCGTTTTTGTAATTTTGCAAATATTCGTCCGGCAAACGATAGCCCGTCTCGTCGACGACGTAGCGTTCGCTGTTGTAATCGTGCGTAAGACGATCCGATTGGGAAAGCGCGTTCAGAAAGTTGACGTCGTAACCTGAATCTACATTAATCTCGTCGTGAAAGGCTCTTATCGTAGTAAGCGCGGGATCGACGATCGCGACGGGCTGGCGAAATTTAAGGTGAATTTTGATTTGAGCAGGATAAAAAATTTCCACTTTTTCCACCTGAGCAACCCAAGGATGCGCGGCAAAAGCGACTGTTAAAACGTCGGCAAGATCGGAATCAAGCGCGTTCAAGGCGTCGAGTTTTCGGTCAAAGGGCAAATTATTCAACGCTTCAGACACAAAATCGTTTGAAATCCACGGCGGCGGATTGCAAACTAAAATATTTTCGGGTCGAATCAAATAAGACCTTTCTTTCTGAATCTCCGGCTTTAATTCGAACCACAAAATCGCCGTTCCAACAATCAAAACGCCCCAAACGACTAACTGAACGTAAAAGGCTCGTTGCGCGCGACCGCCAAAAATCCAACGCGCCCCGTTCAAAAAACGTTCCATAGTATCCTCGATTTCAAGTCAAACGCAACGACGACCGCTCAAGTCGCTATTGCTTCGAACGTCTTTAAAAGTTATCATAACGAACGGCGCGGGTCGTTTTCAACGTCTCGCGCCCGTAAAGTCGAAAGTATTATCGTTAAAGGAGCCGTCGATGACCGTCTCAACATTGGAGCGCGATCTCTCCGCGCAAAAGCGCGTTTCCCAAACGCGTCGCGTCTTTTTAGCGTCGAGTCTTTGCGGAGTAGGAACGTTGTGCGCGTTAGGTTGTTCGACCTTTTCGCGTCTGACGAGTAAAGCGCCAACCGCCGACGTTCAAAAAATCGACGAAGCGACAAGTATGGTCAAAGACGAATTGGAACGTCTTTCAAACGCGAGTAAACGCGCGACGCCTACGATCTGTTTTCTAGGCGTTTCCGGGGCGGGCGCTAGTTCCTTTTCAACCGCGACGCGAGAACAGTTGGAAAACGTGGAAAAATTTCGCGTTCTTTCCCAAAGTAAAATGCAGGACGCGATCAAAAAAAGCGGCGTAAAAGCCAATAATCTCTTCATACCGACCGAACAAAAAAAATTCGTTAAAGAACTCGGCGAGCCGATCGACTACATCCTCGCCGGTTATATTGAAAAAGTTCCGATCGACGAATCCGACGAAGACAAGGGGAAAAAGGACGTTTTTCGTTTGGAACTTGTCGAGATCGAAAGCGCGCAAAAGTCGTCCTTTGTCGTCGATTTATAATCTCGTCGACTTATAATCTCGATTCGTTCTCGATTTTATTAATTTCGGCGACGAGACGATCGCGTAATTCCTCGGTCGAACGACCGTCGGCGTCGACGCGTCGCGCGCCTTGCGAGGTCAGCGAACGAAACCACGTTTCCTGACGTTTCGCAAAATTTCGCGTATACTGTTTGATTTTTTCAACCGCTTCTTCAAGCGTGATCTCTCCTAGCGCAACCGCGTTCAATTCGCGATATCCAACCGCTTGCGCCGCCGTGCGACTTGGCGCCGGATTCGACGAAAACAGGGCGCGAGTCTCTTCAAAAAAGCCCGAGTCCATCATTAAGTCGACGCGTCGATTAATACGCTCGTACAACGTTTCACGCGTCCAAGTCAAAATAAAAACGCGGCGCGGATCGACAAGCGGCGGCGCGGAAAATTGCGTTTGTTGTTCGGAGATCGTTTTGCCCGTCGTATGATAGACTTCAAGCGCGCGAATCACGCGTTTGAGATCGTTTGGATGCAAACGTTCCGCCGCGCGCGGGTCGCATTTGCGCAGACGCGTCCATAAAGCGCCCTTTCCTTCCCGTTCTTCGATTCGCGTCAATTCGTCGCGAAAAGCGAGGTCGGCTGGCGGCGCGTCAAACACGCCGAAAAGGATCGTCTTCAAATAGAGCGGAGTACCGCCGACAAAGAGCGGAATCTTCTTCGACGCGCGAATAGAACGAACGGCTTCAGCCGCCTGCGACATATACTCGACGGCGGAAAATTCTTCCGACGGTTCCGCGACGTCGATCATATGGTGCCGAACGCCGCGTCGTTCTTCAAGCGTCGGTTTTGCCGTTCCGACGTCCATACGCCGATAGAGCGCCATCGAATCGAGCGAAATAATCTCGGCGTTTAAAGACGACGCGACTTCGACGCCAAGCGCGGTTTTGCCGCTGGCGGTGGCGCCGGTTAGAAAAAAAGACGACGAGAAAGGAGACGAACGCGCCGTTTCCGTCGCGTGAAAACTAATCGTCATAACAACCTCTAAATCTCGTTGCGCTTCCCTCGACGCGCCCTCGCGGCGCGAAATGCAAATAAGGAATTAAAAGCGCGCAAATATCGGAAAAAAACGAACGAAAAGGACGTCGCGCCTTGTCGAAAAACGTAAAAAAGGTATAATAACCAAGTCTGGAAGTCTTGAAGACGCGAACGCGCCTTCGAGGTCGACATAGGTAAGTATAATGAAAAACGTTCGTTCGTCCAATGGTTCAAGCGCGTCGAGTAGGTCAAAAAAGACGAAAACCTCAAATTTTCGGAAAAACGACCCGTTCGCGCGACCGCCTCACCCGTTAGGATACCAATTCTTATCGGAAGAACGTCCTTTGCGCGCCTCGAAAGTCGGCTCTGTTTTGCCTTCGTTGGTCGCCAAGTACGGATTAGGTCGAAAAATTGGAGTCGAACGTATGCAAAACGCGTGGCGCGAAGCGCTCGACGTCGTTTTTACGCAACGGTCGAACGACGAGTTCTATCAAGAAAGCGACGAACCGTCAAGCAAGTTGGCAACGTTCCTAAAATACGCCAAGCCCGTTTCGTTTCGAGCGGGCGCTTTGCGCGTGGAAATAGTTTCCAATCTCCTCTATCAAGAGTTGCAATTCTATTCGAGCGCAATCTTGAAAGAAATTCAAAAAAGACTTCCCGACGAAAACGTCAAAACGATAAAACTAATCGTTCGCTGAACGTCGTCGACCAAAAGAGACGGCCCAAAGAGGCGACGAAAAGAGACGGCGCGCGCGACGCGTCTAACAAAGATATTGCAGTCCTATGAACGACACGACGAACATCGAATCGGATTCCGCCAATTTGGAACGCGGCTTGGAACAAAACGACGACGCTCAAAACGACGACGCTCAAAACCAAAGCGCAGAGTCAAACGAAAACGCGCCAAACTCAAACGACGCGTTTTCCGTCGAGCCGGAAGTTTCCGAAGTCGACGGCGATATGCAAGTTTTTGACGACGCGCCGCGCGCCAACGAATCCTACACTGCCGACGATATGAAGCATTTGAACGACCGCGACCACGTGCGCGCGCGTCCTTCGATGTACATCGGCGACGTCGCTTCGCAAGGTCTGCATCACCTCGTCAACGAGGTCGTCGACAACTCGCTTGACGAAGCGCTCGCCGGGTTCGCTACGAAAATATCCGTTTCCGTCAACGTCGACGGTTCCGTCACGGTCGAAGACGACGGACGCGGCATTCCGGTCGACGTCCACCCGGATTTGCAAGTCTCGACGCTTGAAGGCGTTATGACGGTCTTAAAATTCGGCGGTAAATTCACGAAAGGCGCGTACCAAACGTCCGGCGGTTTGCACGGCGTCGGCGTCACCGTCGTTAATTTCCTTTCCGAATGGTGCGAAGTCGAAGTCTGTCGCGACGGTTATTCCTTTCATCAAGAGTACGAACGCGGAATCCCAACCGGCGAAGTTACGCGCGGCAACAAGACGGACAAGCACGGCACTAAAACGACTTTTAAGCCGGACGGCGACGTCTTTTCCGACGTCAAATTCGATTACGGCACGCTCTATCACAGGTTGCAAGACCTTGCGTTCCTCAATCCGCGCATCTCGATTAGCTTCCACGATTTGCGCGACGGACGCGGCGAGGAATTTCACTATAAGCGCGGCTTGGTCGACTTCGTTCAAAATCTCAATCGTACCGTCGAGCCCGCGCATCCGGACGTTATTTACATACGCGGAGGCGCCGAAGGCGTTCAAATTGAGATCGCGTTGCAATATTCGTCGGAATATATTGAAAACGTGCGCTCGTACTGCAACAACGTTCATACGATCGAAGGGGGAACGCACCTTTCCGGGTTCCGTCGCGCCCTTACCAGCGTTTTAAACAAATACGGCGTCAAAGAAAACCTTTTTAAGAATCGCATACCGACGGGCGAGGATTTCCGCGAAGGACTGACGGCGGTCGTATCCGTGCGCGTGCCCGAGCCGCTCTTCCAAGGTCAGACTAAGACGAAACTTGGCAACGTCGAAGTCGAACGAATCACGACGACGATTTTTGGCGCTTCGTTGTCGAAATATCTCGAAGAACACCCGGCAAGCGCCAAGGCGATCGTTCAGAAGGCGATCGTCGCAGCCGAAGCGCGCGAGAGCGCCAAAAAAGCGCGCGAAATGGTTCACGCGCGCAAAAACGCGTTAAGCGGTGGCGGTATGCCCGGAAAATTACGCGACTGCACCAGTCGAGAAGTCGACAAATGCGAATTGTACCTTGTCGAGGGCAATTCGGCGGGCGGTTCGGCGGAAGGCGGACGAATCCGAGAATTTCAGGCGATTCTTCCGTTGCGCGGAAAAGTCATCAACGCGTATAAAGCGCACGACGCGCGCGTCTTAGCGAACGAAGAAGTACGAAGCATGATCGTCGCGTTTGGCGCGGGATTCGGCAAAGAAATGGATCTCGCAAAAAGACGTTACGGCAAAATCGTCATTATGACGGACGCCGACGTCGACGGTTCGCACATTCGAACCCTCTTGCTCACGTTCTTCTATCGTCAAATGTACGAAATGGTCAAAGCGGGCTACGTTTACGCCGCGCAACCGCCCCTCTTCCGCGTCCGTAAAAAGGGAAGCAAAGGGGGCGCCGCGCGATACGTTCAGACGGAAGAGGAAATGAAGAAAGAACTGCTCGAGGCGGGTATTCAAAACGCGCGGCTCGACCCGCGCGACGGTCGAATTATCGAAAACGAAGAGATGACGGCGCTTTGTAGAACATTGAGTTCGCTTGAAGAATCTATTCAAGCGCTCGAGCGCCGGGGATATAGCCTGCGCGATTTGGCGATACGTCAAGACCCTGTTACCGCTAGACTTCCGATGTTTCACGTCGAGTGGAAAAAACAGGAAAGATGGTTCTATGATCGACGCGACTTGACGGAATACCTTAATCAAATCGAGCAAGAGACGGGTCAGTCCGTCGAAGCGTTGACTAGTTCAATTTCCGCCGCTTTAGACCAAGCGAATGCCAAAAAAATCGAAGAGGGCGACGTCGTCGATCTCGCGTTGCGCGTCGTCGAACTTCACGAAATTCGTTCAATGAATCGGCAGTTGCAAGACTTGCGTAAATTCGGATTCGAAATTGACTCGCTTTTCCCAATCCAACGCACGGGCGTGGAGGTTTCTCGATACGCGATCCTGCGCGGCGAAACGGAAGTCGGAGTCGAAGATTTACGTTCCTTGCTCACGTCGATACGCGAGGCGGGCGAAAAGGGCTGGCAAATCACGCGATTTAAAGGGTTGGGCGAAATGGATCCTGAAGAGCTACGCGAAACGACGCTTGACCCCGTCAACAGAACGCTCGTGCAAGTCACGATGGAAGACGCGGAAGCCGCCGACGAATTATTCCGCGTTCTAATGGGCGAAAAAGTCGAGCCGCGACGTGAATTTATCGAAAAGTTCGCGCTTGACGTCAAAAATTTGGACGTCTGATCGTCCGTTCGGCGCGTTTGGCGACCGCGAAGCGTTTACGTTTCGCGGTCTTCTTTTATGATAATCTCCTTTATTGCAAATCTCCTTGCGTCAATGACTTCCAACTCTTCCCACAAGAAAAAAAACGACGCGAAAGTCTCCGTCGGCTCTGATAAAAACCGCTCGGAACTTGCGGAAACGCTTTGCGCGGCGGCAAACGACGCGTTTCTCGACGGAGAATTCGAAGACGCGTTCGACAAATTCCAACGCGCCGTAAAACTCGATCCCAAGCGTTGCGAAGCGCGCGTCGGACTCGGAAAAATCTGGCTGGAATTTGAAGAATACGAACGCGCCTACGAAGAGGCGAATCGCGTCCTCAAACAAAGTTGCGCGCGCGCGGACGCCTTGGAACTGCGCGGACACGCTTCAAGATTGTTGGGCGATTACAAAAGCGCCGTCGAAGATTACGACAAAGCGATCGCGCTTGACAAACGCGCCTACGTCGCGTTGTACGGTAGAGCGATCGCGCGCGATATGCTCGGCGATACTGACGCCGCGCTAAACGATTTTCGCGCTTGTCTCGCGATCGAGCCCGGTTTCGTCTCCGCCTATTATGATCGCGGCGTTTTGCTTGCCAACGAAAACAAATTGAAAGAAGCGGTCGAAGACTACTCTAAGGCGCTGGAACTCGACCCGGAGTTCGTTCACTGCTACGTCGCGCGCGGCGAAGCCTATACGGAACTTAACCAGCCGCGACGCGCGCTCCAAGATTTCAACGACGCCTTGGAACTTGATCCCAACGCGGGCGACGCATACTATTATCGCGCCGCCGCAAAAGAAAAACTAGGGGACGTTCGAGGCGCGAAAGAAGACGGAAAAACCGCGCGAGAGTTGGGGTTCTACGAGGAAGAAGCCTAATTCTGCGATTTGGCGACCAAACAAAATTCTAGTTTTTTAGATTTTCTAAATTTTTACAAATTCAAGGACGCTAGAAATGAAAATTATGGCTCCGGCCGGCGATTACGAACGCCTTGTCGCCGCAATTAAAGCGGGGGCGGACGAAGTTTATATGGGAGTCGCAGGATTTGGCGCGCGTCGCTTCGCCAAAAATTTCAGCGTCGAAGAATACGTCGACGCGATTGATTTTGCGCATCGATCAAACGTCGCCGTTCACTTGACTTTCAATACGATTCTGTCCGACGCCGAACTCGACTTGGTCTATTCCGACGTTAAACGCCTTTACGAATCGGGCTTAGACGAAGTCATCGTGCAAGATTTCGGCGTCGCGTCGTGGTTGCGCGGCAATTTTCCCGACTTGCCCCTTTGCGCGTCGACGCAACTCTCGCCCGGTTCCGTCGCCGAACTAAATTGGTTCGAAAAACAGGGCTTTGCGCGCGCGGTCTTGGCGCGCGAACTCTCGCTGGAACAAATGAAGGCGATTCGTGAAAAAACGAAAATCGAACTTGAAGTCTTCGCTTCCGGCGCGCTCTGTCTCGGCTGTTCGGGCAAGTGTTACCTTTCGAGCTTTATCGGCGGGCGAAGCGGTAATCGCGGAATGTGCGCGCAACCTTGCCGACAATATTACAAAGCGGAAAAACTAGGCGCAAACCAAAACGACGATTCAAACGAGTCGACCGGCGCAGAATACGGCTATTTCTTATCCTTAAAAGACCAGTTGCAAGGTCGACGCGAAATAGAAACGCTTCTCAAAATTGGAATCGACTCGATCAAAATCGAAGGGCGTATGAAGTCGCCCAATTACGTTTACGAAGTCGTCCGTTACTATCGCGATTTAGTCGACGCGCTCTCCGACGTCTCTAGCGACGTCGCGGAAAAACGCCTTTCCGTCAAGAAATCGTCGGACGAAAAAGTCGTCAAAGGCGATACGGAGGTCAAAAGTATTCTCGATCCTAAAACGGAAGAAGCGCGTCGTCGCGACGTCGCGAGCGTCTTTAATCGCGGTTACGATTTCGGGTATTACTACGAATCCGATCCGAACATAATCAACGAGCATTTTTCGTCAAATTTCGGCGTCGAAGTAGGACGCGTTCGTCGAGACGCCATACGCCTTTCGCGATCGTTGCGCAACGGCGACGGAGTCGTGTTCCTCGACGATACGGCGCGAAAATTGGGCGGCTTGAACGTTAGCAGGATCAGATTAGTCAATCCGACAAGCGCGCGCGCCGGAAGAATCGTCGACGTCGCGGAAGAAGGCGACTTGGTTCAATTCGACGTTCCTACGCCCGAAGGAGCCGTCGTACTTTACAGAACGTCGGATTACCGACTCAACAAGGAAATAGAAAACGCGCTCAAACAGACGCGACGTCGCGAGCAAGTCGACGCGATTTTAACCGCAAAAGTCGGAAGCAAATTGGAACTGACGCTGAAAAACAAGCGCGCCGAAGCGACCGTAAGTTCGGATCAGAACGTCGAAAGGGCGCAAAAAAATGGCGTCGACGCCGAATCCCTACTTGCGTCGCTCGATCGATTCGGCGAAACGTCTTTTTACTTGCGCGCCTTCAAGCCGATTTTCGATTCCAACGCGTTCGTGCCAAAGTCGCTACTGAATCAACTGCGTCAAGCGGCGGTCGACGCTTTGGAAAAGAAAACGCTAGAGTCCTATCGACGCGTCGCGCCCGCAAAAATCGAAGAACCGTCTCGCGGATCGCGCGAGGAGCCGACCGCGCCGAACGTCGACGATCCGCGCGCTTATTTCGCCGCGTGCGTGAGAACTCGCGCGCAATACGACGCCTGTAAAGAGTTCGGCGTTTCGAAAATTTACTACGAATCGCAACCGATCCAGTACGAAAACCGCTTCCGTTTCCAAGCGTCGTCCGAATACTCTCCCCTTGCGGGCTCGTTGACCGAAGCGATCCGACTCGACGCGCAAAACAAGCCATTCGCGCTCGATTGGTTTTTCAACGTCGGCAACGCGCGCGCCGTTCGTTTCCTTGCCGATCGGTTCGCGAACGCGTCGACAATCTACCTTTCCCCGGAAATTTCGGATCGCGCCGTCGACGCCTTGTTCAAAAGAATCGGCGATTATCCGACGCGACGCAGTTTGAAATTAGGCTTGCCCGTCTATGGGCGACTTCTTGCGATGTTCACGCAAAAAACGCTCTTCAACGACGCTAAAGTCCGGCTAACAAACGCGGACGACCGACGGTTCCTCGTCGAACGCAACGTCGACCGTTGGGCAAATCCTTCCGGCAAAATTGTCAACGAAGTGGACGCGACGGAACAAAACGCGCCGTCGTCGGCGCCTATTTCCGGCAGTTCGATCTATTTGTACGAGCCGCTTGATCTAATCGACGCGATCCCGTGGATACTGCGTTCGGGCGTCGGCGAAATTCGATTTGATTTCACGACCGAACGTAGCGCCGACGTCTTACGCGTACTTGAACGCGCGAGCGCGCCAAACGCTGGAAAATATACGACGTTTTCATACGGATATACGCGCGACGGCGTGTTTTAATCCGAAACCAAGCCGCGTTCGTCCGCAACGCTTCCCTTCTGCTTTCAGAATCGTTTAAAATGAAATCGAATCCAAGACTGCTCGACAAAGTAATCGTAATATCCGGCGGAACAAAGGGCGTCGGGCGCGCGGCGGCGGAAGCATTCGCCGACGAAGGAGCCCGAGTCGTTATCGGAGGTCGAGACGAAACGACCGCGCGCAAGACGCTCGAACGCGCGCGCGAGGTCGGTTCCGAAGCGCTTTTCGTTCATACGGACTTAACGAACGTCGACGACTGTTTCAAATTATTCGACGATGCGTTCGAAACGTTCGGACGCGTCGACGGGTTCTACAATTACGCGGGCGTCACGCCCGTCTCTCCCCTCGATTCTTGCGACGCGGAAACCTTTAATCAAGTTATGAACGTCAACTTCCGCGCGTGTTTCTTCTGTTGTCAACGCGCGATTCAATATATGCGGCGAAGCGGGGGCGGCTCGATCGTCCTTACCGGCTCCGCGCACGCGTGGCGCGGACAAAAAGATCGCGCCGCCTACGCGTGTTCCAAAGGCGCGCTTCTTACTCTCACCGAACATATCGCCTATAATTACGCGTCGGATCTGATTCGTTGCAACACAATCACGCTCGGCTGGACAATGACGGAAGGAGAAATTGCCTTGCGCAAAGAACAAGGAACGTCGGAAGAGGAACTAAGAAAAATTGCGAGCGATTTCTCGCCAATGGGCAAAGCGCTCGAGCCGAAAGACTACGTAGAGCCGCTTGTCTATCTAATGTCGGACGAATCGAAATATACGACCGGGACGACGCTCAAAGTTACGGCGGGCATTTATATCTGAGGCGTCCCGTTCGCCGCGTTCAATTTAGAGGCGCGATCGCGTTATTTTGCGCCCGACGCTTTATTGACGAGCAACTTCAATTTGCCGACGTCGGAAACTATCTTACCCGCGCGCAAATCTTCTTCGGTGAAACGCGCGGCGTATATTTCGCGCGCCCCGTAACGTTGGAAATCGTAAACGACAAAGATCGTTCCGTCGTCGTTTTGTCCGCCGTCCGGGTAGGAAACTTCGTTTCGTTCGTCAAGAACGAGCCCGTCGCTCCAAGTCGCGCCGTCGTCGTCGGAAATAAACGCCGTCATACACGAACGCCCGACGTCTTCGTTAATTGGACCGTTTTTCACGAGAAGGAGCGAGCCCGAGCGTAAACGTCGAACGAAAAAGCGCGACGACGTATGCTTGATTTTGGAGGGCGCAAAGGGGCTCCACGTTCGCGCCCCGTCGGTTGAAATCGACTCGCCGATCCCGCGCGTCGTGCGATTTAAAATCCAAAAAGAGCCGTCTTTACGTTCGACGATATTATGCTCGTCAAAGACGGAGACGTCGCGCGGAACTTCGACCCGACCGTAAAAAGTAAGCGTCGCGCCCTTGTCCGTCGAAATAAAAACGTCGGCGCCGCGCAACTGTTCGTCGATTTTATATTTCGAATCGTAACGCCAAATCGAAACGGGAAAGAGCCAGCGATCCCGCGAATCGACGATCGGCTTGCACATCATTATGCCGTTGCAAAGACGACGCGGCGCCGACCATTCGGCGTCGACGCCCTTTTCGGGTTCAGTCGTCGTCATAGCCCAAACGCCGACGCGTCCGTCCCAAATGGACGGCTGAAACGTCGACTCTTCCCCTTGCGCCCAAAAGAGCCATAATTTCCCGTCGGGATCGCTCCACATAGTCGCGTCGAACGCGCGAACGATTCCCGCAGGATCGAGCGCCATAATCGGCTTAGACCACGTTTCGCCCCCGTCGCCGCTATGCGCGACAAGAACGTAATTCGCCCCGCATTCGCCCAATCCGCCGGAATACCAACAAGCCCAAAGTCCGCCGTCGCACGCGACTTCCAAGCTGGCGATCCCTTGCCAAAGACGGTTGGCGTCGGAATATTTCTCCGGGACGGGCTTCAATACGTCGGGCGGAGCCAACGGATCGGCGTCTTGCGCGTCGACGCGCCCAATAAAAAACAACGCGACGCAAAGAGTCGCCGCAAAAATTCGCGTTAAGCGCATTTGAAAAAACCTCTCGCAAATAATAAAGGACAAGAATAAAACTCGGCGCTTTTCACGGTGAAAAGACTTCAACATATCGTTTCAATACGTCTTCTCTTGGCGTCTTCTTATTATGCAGTTAAAACGACGTATGCTTTTCGGTCTTCGTTCTAAAAATGAAGTTTAACTTCCCCGCACCGTTTTCTGGCTATCGCTAAATATTCTTTCGCTATGTCAATACCAACCGACTTTCGTCCGTTTTTCTTAGCGACGAGACAAGAAGTTCCCGTTCCGACAAAAGGATCCAGCACGATTCCGTTTCGGGGACAAGTCAAAATAATCGGCGTTTTACATAAATCTTCGGGATAGGGCGCAAAGTGAGAAATTCTACCCTGCGTATCCTCGGGTATTATGTCCCACACGTCGCCTGGTTTACTGCCGTTCGCGTTATATTTCAAAAAATAAAACCCTTTGTCTCGCAGTTCTTTGGCTCTTCCTGAAACGCGTTCCGAATCGGAATGAGTCGTGCGTTGCGCTCCTTTGACGATCATCCGAAAATCGGCGACTTCTCCCTTCCGAACCTGTTGCAAGATACGTTCTAGCTCGTCGTAAGCGTTTTGCTTTTGTTCGTTCGTCAATTCGGTCGACAATTCGATCTTTCGTTTGTAACGAACGCCCGTCACACCGGTGGCGGAAACGACGGCGCCGTTGACGACCTTGACGCTTTTTGGAGAATTACGAACGCTGTCGACGTCGTAATAATAACCTTTGTCCTGTTTGACAAAATGAAACAACGGCTCGTAAACGTTGCGCAATCGGTCGTTGGTATTGTCCAAACCGCCTTTGACTTTGTTCCAAACGACGGCGTTGCGCAATATCCATCCTTCGTCCGTAAGACGAATAGAAACGCGCCAAGGAATGTTGAGAAGCGATTTTTTATAGTAACTATCGCCGATATTTAACCAAAAGGAACCCGTCGGCTTCAAAACACGGCGAATTTCGTCAAAAACGCGCAATAGTTGTTCGACGTACTCCGTATAAGTAGCTTCCAAACCAATACCGCCGTTTGCGTATTGCCGTTTGTTCCAATACGGCGGACTTGTAATACAACAATCGATAGACTCGTCGGGAATTTCTTTCAAGACGTTCAAAGAATCGCCCGCCAAAAAAAGGGGTGTTAAATCTTGGTTTCCCGCATACTGAAGAAATTTTTCGAGCATATAGGTCGCTAGGCTCTTGCTTTGAAATCGAGGGAATACTCAACGACGTTAAAACGCGCAAAAAGGACTCCCCGGATTTGTAAAAAATCACAAAAAACTCACAAAACACATAACGCGCGTCAACTTACGAAACGTTTGTTCCGAACTTTGGTCTGATTATATCGTTTCAAAACATACTTTACAAGCCCTTGCGGCGTTTAGCGCGCCTGCTTCTACCCCCAAAGTCAGCGCAAGCGTTTCGTCAAACTCACCCCCAAAAAACGAACTTGACGAAACTGATTTAAATCTATTCAAAATCGATCAAGTGGCAGCCAGACGCGCGTCAAGTCGCGCGTTGAAATCTTCGATCGACGAAGCCGCCAACACGTCGTCCAACAAACAGCGCGAGTAATCGGCAACTTGCGAAATCCTACTTGAAATCGTAATTGGCAAAGAGGGGAAACGCGCGCTGATCACAGTCCAAAACACGTTGTCTTGACGCATTGTCGCTTGGCGGCGCTCTTCTTCCAAAACGCGGCGTTCTTCTTCCAAAACGCGTTGAGATTCTTTCAACTCGCTCTGATACTGAGCCGCGCGTTTCTCGGCGTCTTGTTCGCGTATGAGCGCTTGCTTCAAATCGCCTCGCGCTTGTTCCAAATCCCCTCGCGCTTGTTCCAAATTCGTCTTGATTTTGTCCATTTCGTCGGCAGCCCAAATATCCGCAAACATTTTGACCTCTTTTCTTAAATTTCCGTCTTTGATACGATCAACCAACGAAAAAACTTCGTCGGTCGTCATATGAATTCCTCTAGCTTCAAGCCCCTCGACCCAATAAATTATGCAGAATGATAAAACGTCTTCCCATTGTTCAAATTCGTCTCCGTTAAAAACAGGCGCAAAGACTCGTTCAACGTCTTCCTTTCGTAAGTTAGGATCGGCGACGGCTTGCCATAACAATATCAGCGTCTGAACGACGGGCGAATCGCTAAAATCGTCGGCGTTTAGTTCGCGTATGCTAACAAATTCGCAACGCAACTCCGCTTTAAATTCCTCCAACTCAGGCGGAATTTCTAACTCAATTTTCTCTTTGTCAAAATTCCAAGGCTCGTAGCCGCAATAAAAGACAATCACGGTTGGCGCAACGATTTTATCGTCGACGCAATAGTCTTTTTTTAAACGCGGATCCGATTTTATCGCGCGCGCAACGTCGCGCAAATAGACAAAGACGTATTCGCCGACTTGAATCCAAGTCGAAGGATCTTTGTGAAATTTATGTTCCACCAAAATGGGACGCGCTCGGATTTTATTCGGCGATCTTTTATCGAGGTATTCGAGTCGATAGAACCCGTCGGCTACGCGCGCCTTCATCTTATGCGTGATTAACTCGCCTCGAATCGGCTTAAACGACAAAACCTTGACGTTTTGAACAAAAGCGCGCGCTCCCAAAACGCGACTATAGAAAAACGCATAAAACGCCTCGTTTTGCGCGATTCCCCGCGCGAACCTATCGTGCAGACTTCCGTCTCTCGTCTGAAATTTTTTCGAAGACGCATCGTCTGTTTCCGTTTGAATTTTCATCGTCTTGTTTCCACGCGAGAAATCTCGCGACAAAACCGCTATTTCGAGACAAATCGAAGGCGTTTTCTTTCACTTCTTCACATTCAGAAGTCTAAAAACGTCTCAAAAACGTTATATTCGAATTATACTCGACGCGTCAATAAAAGTCAAACTACATTACAAAAAAACGTCTTAAACGCGTTCGTCAAACTTCGCGACGTCTGTTTCAAGCATAACTTCGCCAAGAAAGACGTCCCCTTTCAGCGCGTTCAATCGCGCGCGCGTCATATTTCCTTCCGAGACGTCGCAAGCGCGTTCGTCCAACGGAAATTCGACGTCGTAATATCGATCGGAGGAGCCGCGCGCGATTAGCCGTCCGTCTTCTCGACGTTCGATCGTCTCGACGACGACGCGCGCCGTTCGTCCTAAGAACCGCTTGGCGAATTTTTCGCGTTCTTCTTTGGCGACGCGCATCAGTTCGGCGGCGCGTTCTTTCTTCACTTCGGGCGCGACTTGATTCGGCAAAGACGCCGCGACAGTTCCGGGTCTGGCGCTAAATCTGAAAACGTGAACGCGCGAGAAACCTAACGATCGCACGACGTCGCAAGTTCGTTCGAATTGCGCGTCCGTCTCGCCGGGAAATCCGACGATAACGTCGGTCGTCAAGGCGGGCTCGTCGAGTCGCGCGACGATCTCTTGGCATTTGTCGACGTAAGGCGCGCTCGACCAGCGGCGTTTCATCGCCTTCAAAACGTCGTCGTCTCCGCTTTGCATCGACAAATGAAAATGCGGACACAACGCGTCGGGACGCTCTTCAAAAACGCGCAACAGACGATCGGAAACCTCGACGGCTTCTAAACTTCCGAGTCGATAGCGAACTTGCGGCAAATTTAAATCGGTCAAGGCGCGCAACAGACTCGCTAAATCGACACGCTCTTCGGGCGGAACAAGCGCTTGGCGCGCGTAATAGTCCTCCAGCGACAAACGAGATTTCGGCGCTTCAAGTTCTTGCGGAGTCGGCGCGCAAAAATCAAGTCCGTAGTGTCCGAGATGTATGCCCGTAAGAACGATTTCGCGGTATCCGTTCGACGCCAGCGCCCGCGCTTCAAAGGCGACGTCGTCAATTTTGCGACTCTGCAAATACGGACGCGTCGTCGGTATGATACAATAGGCGCAACCGACGCGACAACCGTCTTGGACTTTGACGTAAGCGCGTCGTCGTTCCGACAATCGGTCGACGCCCGACGGAATATTCGCCAAGCCGCGACGGCGCAAATAATCGCCTAACACGCGCTTGTCGGACACGACGTCGGAAACGTTCGGCAATTTGGCGACCGCGTCGGGATCGGACGCCGCGTAACAACCGACGACGACGATTTCCGCGTTGGGATAGTCCTTCGTAAATCGCGTGATCGTCTTTCTGCTCTTCGCGTCGCTTTCCGACGTTACGGAACACGTGTTGACGACGATCAAGTCGACGTGCGAAGTCGCGTCGGGCGACTCGTCGGCGTCTTCCCACCCGTTCGCTAAGAACGCCGCGCGAATCCATTGCGTTTCGTATTGATTGACTTTACAACCTAGCGTCGCCGTTTTAAAGCGCATCTTTTCGACTCCAAAATCCGAACGTTCCGTATAAAAATAAACCGCGCCGCCGAAATAATCCGACGACGCGGCTCGTTGGCGCGCATACTAGACGCGTTGAATATAAAGCATTGAATATAACGCGTTAAATATAACGCGTTGAATCACTTCAACATCGCGTCAAGAATGTAATAGCTGAGTTCTTCGTAGTCGCGAGAACCACGCAACGCTTCGATTTTCGCTTCGTCGAAGGAGCGGCTGATTTCAAGCAGACGCAAGAAGATTTTGCGGCTGTATTCGAGGTGCTTGAGCGCGACGTCGTCCTTTTGCGTGCGCAAGACTTTGACGTCCAAGCCGACCCATTCGCCGTTCTTGCCGTAGCCGTGTTGATCCAAAACGCGAACTTGATTGAGCGCGCGACGAGGATCGACCATGCCGAACGTTTGGTCTTGGTCGAATTTCAGACCGTTTTGATCGTTGAGATGGACGCTCCACAACTTCTTGTGCGCGAGCGCGAAGCCCATTTCTTCCGAGGGGCAAAGGTTCGCCAGAATGGCGTGCGCAGTCTCGATCAAGCAACCGCAACGATCAGGCGCGTTCGTCATCAAGCCCATCGCGATCGCGTGCCCGATCGTCGGAATAAAGGCATGGTCGACGGGTTCGTTCGGCTTCGATTCGACCATAATGCGAATGTTCTTGTTGTAATCGAGAACCGTTTGCATCGCTTCGGCGATTCGTTCCGTCGCGACGACGGGGTCTTTCGCTTCGCGAATATAGGTGCCTTCGCGGGCAAGCCAGAAGACGATGTTCTTCGTTCCGAGCGCGTCGGCAATATCGGCGGTCTTCTTCAGGCGTTCGATCGCATATTTGCGGCATTCGGGACAATTAGAGGTGAAACCGCCGTCGATCGTATGCGGATCCATCCAAAGTCTTGGCGCGACAAATTCGGCGGTCAATTCGTGATCGTCGAGAACCTTTTTCAGTTCGGTCGCCGACTTGACAATTTCCGCTTGACTCATATCGTTAAGTCCCGGAACGGCGTCGTCGTCGTGGAACTGCACGCCGTCGAACCCGAGTTTCTTGTAGAGTTCCAGCTTGTCGTTGAACGCGATCGTCTTACGGACTTCCGGACCAAACGGGTCGGCGCCTTCGTGAATGTTCCAAGGACCAAACGAAAAACGAAATTCGCCTTGCATTTATAAAACTCCCTGCTCGTCAAAAAATCAAAAATAACCGGCGCTCGACGTCTCCGTCGACCATAACGCCGCCGCAACTACGCAACGCGACGACCGAGCGCGACTCGCGCCAAACGCCGCAAGTTCAATTATATCAGTCGGAAAATCAAAAGTCAAGAAAATACTCAAAAAAATTAACGAAGACTCCGCTACGCTTTATTTTTAAGCCAGTTTTGGAAAAATCGACGCTCGTTGACGCTCAGTTGTCGCGCAAAATCGTCAAAATTCACGCCGCGAATCGCGCTAATACTTCGCGCCGTTTTCCACAACGAGGACGGTTCGTCAAGTATAAAACCGTCGGCGTCGCGCGTTTGAACAAGAACGACGCGCGCGTTTCCCGCGTATCCGTCGGGCGGCAAAAGAATCGGACCGTCAGACTCCAGCAAAATTTTATCGCGCGGAACGGCAAGAATCGTCGCGCGCGCGCGTTTCGCGTTCTCGTCGACGCTTCGACGAGAAAACGAAAAAAAAGCGCCAAGTTCAAGCGCGCGGTCGACCTCTTCTTGCGTCGCCGTCCATCCGTGCAGAAGCCAGACGGGTATTTTCGGATATTCCGCCATTATTTTGAGCAGTCGACCATTTGCGCGCACGGAATGAAGCGTCGTCGGAATCGCGCGCTCGTTAGCAAGTTCCAGTTGCGCGCGCAAGGCGTCTTCCTGCGCTTTCTTCGCGCTTTCGTCGCAGTCTCGAACGGCGAAATCAAGTCCGACTTCGCCCAGACCCGCGCGCGTCTCGCCGTCTTTGGCGTCGAAACCGTCAAGCAAACCTTTTAGAACGCCGAGCCAATCGCCGGAAATTTTTCCGACGTTCCACGGATGAACGCCAAAGGACGGAAACACGTTCTCAAATCTTCGCGCAGTTTCCTCCGTTCTCTTCCAATCGGCGGGCGAAGTTCCGTCGCATACGAATTTTACGACGCCCTGTTCCCTTGCGCGCTCCAAATACCGTTCGACGTCTTCCCAAGCCTCCCCGAAACGTTTGTTCTGCAAATGAACATGAACGTCGGCGCAATTTCGCTTCGTCGCGTTTTCTTCCATTGTCGACGCGCCTTTCGTATTCTCTTTTGGTTGATTCTTCGCGTTTGATAAAAAATAAACGCGCAAATAGCGCGTTCAATTTACCGTCGAGCGTCGCTTCGCGCGTTGAAACGTCGGAAGTCGATTAGACGCTCGCCTCGACGCTTAGATAAACAATAAACGTTAAAAGTCATTTCTCGAGGGCTTGATTCAAATCGACTTCAAGGAAATAGGGACGCCCAGATCGAATCAAATAAACGCGCGCTTTGCCGGAATCAACGCTTGCAAATTCGTCTAAACGTTGCGAAACATAGTAGAGATTATCCAGCGACGATATGCTGAGTTGCCCTTCTTTTTCCTTGCCGACGCCAAATCCGAAGATGAAATCGTCTTCTTGCAATTTGACGGAGCCCGAGGCAAAGAGTCCTCTTTGATTAACCTTCGTAACGCTCACGCCTCCGCTAGGCGCAAAGTTAAACTCTCCGATCGCGACCGCCTGCAGATTCGGGAATCGACGGTTATATTCGTCGGAATCGGCGGGAACCGCTTCAATTCCAAGAGCGTTCCAAACGCATTCGACGGCGCGCGACGTCCTTTCGCTTTTTTCCGTCGTTTGGGCGATTTCCTCGTCGTTTTCAAACGTCGCGTCCTCGACGTCCTCGTCGTCGCCCGACTCGAGTTCTTCCGCAAAAGGTTCCGACGTCGTAGAGTCGGAATATTTCGTTTTACTTGACGAAGCGCCGTCTTTAAAACTTGCGTCGGTTACTCGCGCCTGTCCGCGTCGCGACGTCTTGCGCGAGTTGTTAGACGCAAGGAACGAGTCCGATTTTTCCGCCAGCGCGCTAAACGCCAGCTCCGCGTCGACCTTTTCGCCGTTCCGTTCGTATTCTAGTTCCGCGACGTCCGCCAGTCCCAAGCCGATAAGCGAACAAGTAAAATCGAAGGAAGAATGAATCGGACGTCCGTTCGACGAAAGTAAAACGTCGCCCGCTTTGACGCCGGCCGCCGCCGCCGGACTCTTGGCGTCGACGGAATCGACGATCAAACAATCCTCGCCGTTTCCGTCTTCAGGATACTCGGGCATATCGGAATCGACGACGCGGAATTTTAATCCGTGATGCGTCATTTTCGCGGCGGTTTGGCGAACCATACGCTCGGCGACTTCGACCACGACGTCGACGGGTATTGCAAAGGCGATATTTTCCGCTTCTTCACGCACGGCTGCGTTCAAGCCGATCATTTCGCCGTCCAAATTGATAAGCGGTCCGCCCGAATTGCCGGGATTGATCGCCGCGTCGGTCTGTATGACGTTCTCGTAGGAAAGATTCTCGTTGACTTCCAACGGACGCCCCAAAGCGCTGACGATTCCGCGCGTAATAGAACAATGATAACCGTAGGGATTGCCGATGGCGAAGACGTCTTCGGCAAGTTCGACGCGCTCGGAACGCCCCATGCGTATTTTTTTCAGAGGCGCCTTCGGCTTAATCTTCAAAATAGCCAAATCGGTCGCCGGATCGTTGCGGATCAATTCGACGTCGCGATAACGCTCGCCGTCGGAAGTGACAACTTCCAACTTCAAAAGCCCTTTGACGACGTGATAATTGGTAAGGATATAGCCGCGATCGTCGACGACCACGCCCGTGCCCATGCCGTTGAAGACGTCGTATTGCGCGTCGCGTCCAGAGCCCGCGCGCTTGCCGACCTCGTATTGTTTCTCGCCCTGAATACTGACGACGGATTTGCACGTTTCCTTAACGATTCCGACAAAGGGAGATCGAGGAGCTCTCGTCCATCGTTCCGATTCGTCGGCGCGCAACGTTGAAACCGACGTCCATAGGATTCCAAACGCAACGACCGAACAACAAACGCCAAGCGTCCGTCTTCGGCTCAAATTACGTTTTATCCAACTCATCAAAATCGTCATAAGAAAATCGCTTAAACGTCTTGATCCATTTTTTTCCGAACTCAACGCCGCGCGAACAAGCGCCGAATCCGAATGTTTCCATACGCCGCGTTAGCGCGCAAAGAGCGTAAACGCAGTTTCACGATCTAGGCATACCTTCTCACGGCGCAACGCTGCAAGCGGCATAATCAGTAAATCGGAAAAAATCCTTAGTAACATCAGAAAAAAAAGCGTCGAATTTGTCAAAAAAAGTTCGTTCAATCCTCGGCGTCGTTCTAACGGCTTCTATTTGTTCTCTTTAGTGTTTTTTTATTCTCCCATTAGAACGATCGTTCGTTTTCCTGTTGTTGAAATTCCAAACGTTTTAGGCGTAGCGTCTGAAGAACTTCCCAGAAAAATAAAAGGAAAGAATCAAAAAAAACAAGAATATGCCGTTATTAATAAAAATTTTACTAATACGTTTAAACATATTGACGATAAAAATAACACGCGTCTGAGCCTTTTGCTAAAAGACGCTTGTTTTTGTCCTCACGGCAAACTAACATAGTTTCGGCTCGTTCCAGTCGTTGGTCGCGCGCGGATAATCAACGAATTGCGCGGCGTTCAGATTAAGACTAGCGTTAAATTAGGTGAACCTCTATGGCTAAAAAATGCAAAGAAGACGCGTCTCCAAACGAATCCGCGCCCGTAAAGAAAGCGTGCAAACGCGCTTGTAAGAAAGCGGAAGCGCCCGCCGCTAAATCAGTTGCGGAGCCCGTCGCGGAAGAAAAATCCGTAAAGAAGGCGTGCAAACGCGCTTGTAAGAAAGCGGATGCGACCGTCGCTAAATCAGTCGCGGAACCCGTCGCGGAAGAAAAATCCGTAAAGAAGGCGTGCAAACGCGCTTGTAAGAAAGCGGAAACGACCGTCGCTAAATCAGTCGCGAAACCCGTCGCGGAAGAAAAACCCGTAAAGAAGGCGTGCAAACGCGCTTGTAAGAAAGCGGAAACGACCGTCGCTAAATCAGTCGCGGAACCCGTCGCGGAAGAAAAGCCCGTAAAGAAGACGTGCAAACGTGCTTGTAAGAAAGCGGATGCGACCGTCGCTAAATCAGTCGCGGAGCCCGTCGCGGAAGAAAAGCCCGTAAAGAAGGCGTGCAAACGCGCCTGTAAAAAAACGGATGCGACCGCCGCTAAATCAGTCGCGGAAGAAAAGCCCGTAAAGAAAACGTGCAAGCGCGCCTGTAAGAAGAGCGCCGCCAAGTAGTAGCGAACGAATATTTCACGTGAATCCAAATTTTAGACGCTCGAACGTTTTATCGTTCGAGCGTTTTTTGTCGAGTCTATTCCGTCGTCTGGGAATTTAACAATCTCCGTTCAAATTGCCTTTCTTCTTTTATACGGTTCTTTGTCGACAATAATTATCGGCACAACCCAAAAAATTGGCGGCGTCCCCAAAAAAGTTTTCAAAAAAAAGTTGCGAGCGCTTGAAATTTATCGAGATCGGGCGTACTATATTAGATTGCATACGCTTCGTTAGACGGCGTTTTGCGCTTACGCGCTCAGAAAAAACCAGCGTCGCGCATCGCGCGCGCCGAGCCATCACCGCAGGAGTCGGAAAATGTTGAAAGTCAGTAGTCGTTGCGCGACGGTCGCCTTGGGGCTGGCGTCGGTTCTTGCGTTCGCGGCGTCAAGTTTCGCTCAAGGCGAGTCGAGTTCCGCTCAAACCGGGGCTGCGTCGGCGCCTCAAAAGAAAGTTTTGAAGGTCGAATCGATCCGTCCCTTTACGCGTTCCGAGACGCCCGCAAATCAAGCGCCGAATCTGTACGATCCAAAATCCGACGAATTTAACTATTTTCGCGAAGATTTAGGTCGCTCGGAGTTGTCGTCGAAAACGCGCGCAAGATTAGCCGAACAAGCCGCGCGAGTCGTTTACGTCGACCCAATGGACAAGCCGGCGGCGGACGGAACGCCGTTCGTCAATATTTACGATCCCGACGAAGTTTTTGTCGACGGCAAGCCGTTCGTCGGTCAAGACGATCCCGACGTCTTTTACAAGTCGCACGAAGACAACTTCTTGGCTAAATTCGCGCGTGGTTGTAGGGGCGTCGCAACGCTCGTTTCGCTTCGTCTTGGCGTTTCCGCGTCCGACGCGCAAGGCGGCGCCGGAACTTACGGTTCGCAGTTCGGCGGTTCTTCGACGCCGTATAGTATGCCGACTCCTTCAATGGATCCTTCCGTAGCGCCGGGCGGCATGCCGGGTTCGACGGGTAGTATGCCCGGTTCAATGGGCGATCCTAAGGACGGAAAGTCCGCGTCGTCTCCCGCCGTCGAGCCCAGCGCTAACGACGATTCTAAGTTGCTCTTCCCCGGCGACGAGGTTAAGAATCCGTTCAAAGAACCCGTTGCTATTGGCGAAGGCGACTTTGATTTCTTTAAAGCGGATCGCGAGTTCGCGCCCAAAGCTCCGGCGCCTCAAACGAACGGCGGGTATATGATGGGCGGTTATATGGGGAGCGGTCCTCACTGAAAAGGCGCGCCTCGCTGAAAAGCGCGGCGTCCTAAAAATCAATAAAAACAAGTCGTCTTGTCGTCGCCTCTCGCAAGGGTCGGCGACGTTCGATAAAACGGCGATCGACGTTTGAGCGATATGAAATCAAGAACGTATGAAGTTCTTGAGAATCGTTCGGACGTCGACGTTTCGTATAGGCGCGTCCTTTGTTCGACGATTTCGGATCGACGAACGTAGAACGCCTTGTTTATAGGTTCGGAACGAGAATCTCCCGTGGAAAAACGTTTTCATTTCAGCGCGCCTCTGATCGCCTGTTTTGTGCTTGTCGCGTTGTTCGTCTTACTCGCAGTACTGACTTACGGTAAAATTAAGATTTCCCAAACCGGCAAGACGCGCGCAAATTCGACGACGACTCAAGTCTTAGTCGGCGTTGATCCGATCGCTTATCTTGTTGAGAGAATCGGAGCCGATTACGTCTCCGTTTCCGTTCTAACGCCCCCCGGTAAAGACCCGGAAACGTTTGCGCCTTCGCCGAGTAGTCTCGCATCCTTTGCCGAATCAAAATTGTTTTTTATCGTCGGACTTCCGATCGAGGAACGTTTTGTGAAAAATCTTCAGTCGGTAGCTTCAAACGCATCGACGATCGATTTGAGCGCCAATCTTGAATTACTGAGCGCGCCTCGATCCTCGCATACGGAGACGCGCGAAGAAAGCGACGCCGACGACAATGAACTTGATCCGCATATTTGGACAAGTCCGGCAAACGCGCGCGTTATGGTCGAAACGATCGTCGAAGAATTGTCGAAACTCGACCCGGAACATACGGAAATCTTCGAAACAAACGCCCAAAAACTCGACGAAGAGTTGAGCGCGTTGCAAGAAGAGATCGGCGCGCGTTTAGCCTCCGCCAAAGGGCGTTCTTTCTACACGTTTCACCCCGCCTACGGATATTTCGCGCGAGAATTCGGACTGACTCAAGAAGCGATCGAGTCTGAAGGCAAAGCGCCGCGCGCGCGCGAACTCGGCGAACTTATCGAATCGGGCAAAGCGTCTTCCGCGCGCGTTCTTATCGTCCAGCCCGAATTCGACCGCGCTTCCGCGCAAGTCGTCGCCGACGCGATCGGCGCCTCGCTTGTCGTCCACTCGCCTTTGTTTAAAGATTATTTCGAGAATCTTCGCGCTTTGACCGACGCCGTAGCGCGTTCCTTCGAATAATCGCCGTTCCGACGACGCGTTCGAGGCGGTTTTGTTGAATTTAAGTTAATACGCCAAGTCCAAGATTTCCAATGTCCGACACAAGTTTAGCGCTACTTCCTTCGGCGACGCTTTTTTGCGGCGTTCTTTCCGCGCGCGCCGTTGAACTCTTTTCCGACGCGGAGCTTCCCAACGAATCTCGCGCGAATCTTGCGATTAAATCGCTTGAATTTTTGCGTTTGGAACGAAAATTAATGACGGCGGGTTTGGACGGAGACCCCAATTCGCCCGATCCGGCGCGCGACTCAATCGTTCAACGTTTCGAACAAGCCTGCGATTACATAGACGCGACCGACGACGAAAAAGAACGGTTCTATTTGCGTCGCCTACTTGTCGAGGAAGGGACGAAACTATCAAGCCTCCGCGGCGAATTCTATCTTGAATCGTCGCTCGACGCGACGTTAGACCAAATCGAAGACGGCGAAGAACGTCAAAAAGCGATTTGCGCCTACGCGAGTTTTTACGCGCGACGTTTGGCGTTCCATATCGACGAAAACGAAATGGGACGAGTCAGACTCAACGGCTTAATCGACGAAATCGACGATTTAAACGATTACGAAAATTTAATCGCCGAAGCGACGGCGTCCGCGTTTTTTGGACTGGCGCCCGATTTTTCCGATCCCGTGTCCGTCTTCAAATCGATCGAAGGCGTGGAAACGTTGGGGCAAAAAGTCGAAAAATTCGAGACGTTCGAAGCGAGTTTTAAACTTGAAGACGAAATTCCGGCGCAAATCGTAGAAGAACTGAATTTTCCGCCCGCCGCCGATCTGTTGCGTAGACTGTCGTTTAAAGCGATCAAAACGCTCTACGAACTGGGCGGCTCGATCGAAGGCGCTCGACCTCGCGGCGTAAAAGACGACTCCGAAGAGTACGAAAAGCTGGACGAAGACGACGTTCAGGAACTTAGAAACGTCGCGCGCAATCTTGTTCTTACTTCGCCTTTCGTCTTGGAACACGGCGACCGTCTGCGTCCTTTTTTTGTTCTCTACCGTTCGTTAAACGCGTTTGAGCCCGTCTTTCAACGTCTGCGCGAAGCCTTGGATACGTTGGACGCCGATAAGGACGATCCAGACTATCAACTAAAGAGAGCGTACTATCAACACGATAAAGAATATTACCAAAAAGAGCTGGAAAACTACCTTATGGCGCTGACTTTTCTCATTGTTGAGAAGGCGCCCGGCGATCCTTTCGAGAAAGTGCGTTGCGTTGCGTTGCTGGCGCGTTTAACCTTTGTTTACGGCGGTGAAAACGCCGACGCGGTAGAATTTGCGCAAGAAGCCGTTCTTGAATCGTTTAGTATTATCCCCCAAATAGAAAACGTCTGCGATCGCGTCGCCTGTTGGCGTATGTTGACGGAAGCGCACTTTGACGGAACAAAGCGCAAGCCGTTGAAAAAACTGGCGTCCTTGATCGTGAAAGAAATCGATTCGATCGATTCGGAATTGACGCGCGACAACGAAAAAAGCAAGGCGTTTCCCGTATTGGCGCGCATATGCGACGCCGAAAAAATAACGGCGTTTGCGTCCTCCTTCGTATCGGAAAGCGCGCGCGTCGAACACGTCGCCAAAGCAAAGATTTGTCAAGCGTTCCAAGAATTCGAAAAAGAGCAAGACTCCAATAAATTCAGTTTGGCGCTGGCAAGTTGCGCCTACGCTTTAGTGAAAGAGACGCAAGAGCTGGATCCGTTGATTGCGACGGAAATCTTTTTGCAAGTCGCCCGATTCCTCGACGATCGATTAGAATTTCAACTGAATCCTAATAAAATTCGTATTCCCAAGTATTTTTAATTCCGCCGTTCCATTATTTGAGGCGCAACAATGACCGACTCGACCAACGCGACTTCTTCTTGCGAATTTGCCGAGCTTGACGACGCGCTTATCGACCTTGAGCGCGAGCGTCGTTGCGGCTTTTCCGAAGTAATCTACGGCGAAAGTAAAACCGCCGATTCGATTCGACGTATCGCGCTGGCGCAACTAGAACGTGGAATCGACGTCTTCGCCACGCGCGTCGACGCGCAAAAAGCAAGCGATGTTTTGCCGGTTCTTCAAGAAATCGCCCCGAGCGCATATTATAATCCGACCGCGCGGACTTTGCGCGTTCCGCATTCGAATTCGTCCGACGCGTCGTCCGAATATCGCGGCAAAATCGCGATTATCACGGCGGGCACAAGCGACTTGCCCGTCGCGGAAGAAGCGCGCGAAACGGCGTTGTGGACGGGCGCCGACGTCGTTCTTGTTCAGGACGTCGGCGTCGCGGGGCCCAAGCGCTTAATCGCCAAATTGCCGTTAATTGTCGACGCGGACGCGATTATTGTCGTCGCGGGTATGGAAGGCGCTCTTCCCAGCGTCGTCGGCGGATACGTTTCCGCGCCGATCGTCGCCGTGCCGACAAGCGTCGGCTACGGCGCTTCTTTTGGCGGACTCGCCGCAATGCTCGGAATGATGAACAGTTGCGCGTCAAACGTTACGGTCGTCAACATTGACGCCGGCTTCAAAGCGGGCTACGTCGCGGGTCTAATCGCCAAACGCGTCGCCGACGCCGCGCGAGCCGCCGTCGAAAAATACGCAAAAGAATTTAAAAAAGACCGCTAATCCAATGACGACGCAAGACGCCCCCTATTCCGAGCAATTCCGACGCACCGAACTAATGTTGGGACGCGACGGGCTTGATCGTTTGCGTTCCTCTTGCGTCTTAATCGTCGGCTTAGGCGCCGTCGGCGGCTACGTCGTCGAAGCCTTGGCGCGCGCGGGCGTGGAACGGTTCCGTCTCGTCGATTTCGACGTCGTTCAAGAAAGCAATCTCAATCGTCAACTCTTTGCGACCCGCGCGACCGTCGGACGACTCAAAATCGACGCCGCGCGCGAACGAATCGCGCTGATTAATCCGCGCGCCGACGTCGAAACGCGCGCGCTTCTCGTCAATTCTCAAACGCTCGATCGTATCTTTTCGGACGAATGGGCTTCTCCGCCCGACTACGTCGTCGACGCGATCGACTCGCTCGGTCCTAAAGTCGCGTTGATTTCCGAAGTCGTCAAGCGCGGCTTACCGCTTATGGCAAGTATGGGCGCCGCGCTTCGTTTCGACGCCTCGATCGTGCAAGTCGGAACCCTCGACAAAGTTACGAATTGTCCTCTAGCCGCGCAATTACGCAAACGTTTGCGACGCGTCGGAACCGATCCCGCGCTGGTTCGTTGCGTTTTCTCGCCGGAAGCGGTTCGTAAAAGCGGAGATCAAGAGTTTCTCGAAAGGACGCCCGAAAAAAAAGAGGAGCAAGCGACGCCGGACGTTCCGCCCGGTCGAGCGCGCAACACGCTGGGAAGTCTGCCGACGATCGTGGGAATTTTTGGTCTGCGAATTGCGCACGAAGTTATGCTTGATCTTAGCGAACGCCGTTAGCCGCGTAATTTGACGACAAGCGTTCTTTACAGAAAAAATAAGAACCTTGAAATTCTTTTGGGGTCTAAAGACTTGAAAAGTAAGAGCGTCAAGTTTTTTTTATTATTTGTCAAAAAAAACAGAAAAACGCTTGACGCCCGTTCAAAACGTTATTTTAATAGTAATTATTGCTATTGGGAGATATTGGCGCAGACAGCGAGGCTTACTTTGGCGAGCGGAACCTGTTCTTGAGCGCCTTGGTTTTGGGCTTGTTTATAGAGCGGAGTCGTTACGAGTTTGTTGAGAACGATTTCGAATCGATTGGACGTCGACAAAATTTTCAACTTCGACGTCGCAGAGGATATGATATGAAAAAAAATATAGGACGTTTGTTTTCCTTAGTCGCGCTTTTTGCGCTTGTCGCCGTCGTCGGGTGTAGCGGACGCGCCCAAGTTACCGGCAAAGTCGCTTTTACCGACGGAACTCCGCTTAATTGCGGCGTCGTTAATTTTGCGAACGATTCTACAATTTGTAAGGGCGAGATCGATAAAAACGGCGAATTCAGGATGCGAACTTTCAAGCCCGGCGACGGCGTGCCTCCGGGAACGTACAAGGTTTACATCACGGAAACGTTGAAATTCGGCGAATCCACCCAATCAATGCAAACGGGCGACGTCACCGTCCAGTTGATGGGAACCACGACGAATATTCTCGATCCTAAATACTCGAATCCCGACGAGAGCGGTTTGACGGTCACTGTTAAGGGCTCGATGAAGTACGATATTACGCTCGAAGGGCAGGCGCCGGAAAGCGACGAGAAAGCCGAGTAGTTGTCGCTTTTGTATTTTTTTCTTATCGACGATTAACCGTCGTTGGTCGTCGATTTTATCGGATTGACTTATGAAATCGATCGATCGCCTATTTGTTCTTGTTGCGTTTGGCGCGTTCTTAATGGTCTGCGTCGGTTGTAACGGAAACGTTCATATTTCAGGTAAAGTAACCTATCCCGACGGGACGCCCTTGTCGATCGGACAGATTATTTTTACCGACGACTTTTATATGGCGAAGAGCGATATTAACAAAAACGGCGAGTATTCACTTCATTCCGCGCGTCGTAACGACGGGATTCGGCGCGGAACATACAGGGTTTACATCACGGGCGCAATGCGGTTTGAAAAATCGGACGACGCCTCCCCAAGCGTAGGACTTGCGCCCGTTCGTATGGATCGAGTTGTAAATTTAATCGACGATCAGCATATGACCGCCGATACGAGCGGCTGGGAATACGAGCTTAAAAAAAGTCAAAAGATCGATTTTATCGTTTATCCGCCGGGTAAAGTTCCCGAAGAAGCAAGAACGGAGGCGGCGAAGTTGTTCTTCGACGAAGAGTATCGTAAAAAAGTCCAAAAAGAACGGGGAACGTCGTTTGAATCGGAGAAGAAAACTAGACGAGTCAATCCGAAATTATTATAACTTACGGTACAAAAGAGTTGTCGACGGCGACCTTTGACTATTTTTGTTGTTTTTTGCCGGACGCGTAGTCTTTCGACGTTTTTATCCAAGGGAACGTTTGGGCGTTGTAGTCGGCTTTTTCCGCGTTGAGCTAAGGTTTTTGTTTGCGTTAAACGACTAATTTTGACGTTCCGTAATAGTCGCGTGGAAAAGAACGTTTGATTTACGCGGTTTAATAAACTTGTTCTGGGACTGAATGGCGTTCTAATAAAGTAGCGTCTTTTCATATAAGTCTGCGCGTTTTCAGAAGACGGAGCGCGGATTGGCTTAAATTAGCTTGTTTTACTGGAGATTGTAATGAGTAAATATTCTAGTCGTAACGGGGGGGGGGATAATAACGGTTTTACCCTCGTCGAACTGCTGGTCGTTATCGCCATTATCGGCATTTTAATCGGTCTGCTTCTGCCCGCCGTTCAAGCCGCGCGCGAGGCGGCGCGTCGTATGCAATGTACGAACAACTTGAAACAAATGGGGCTTGCGATCCACGGCTTCCACGACGCGCGCAACGGTATTCCCCCGGCATGCCACTCTTGGCACCGTATGACGATGTGGGCTTATCTCTATCCGTTTGCGGAACAAACTGTGTTGTGGGATTTGCTTAATCGTACCGACCCGGTTACCTTGGGGCAGTATTTCTGGAACACTAACGCGACTTGGAACGGCGTCACCCTGACCGCCGAACAGAAGAAAGGGTTCTCCTCCGTGCCCTATATGGTTTGTCCTTCGCGACGCGCCACGCCGGCTTCTATCGAGTACGTCGAGACGGGCGCGGGCGGCGTCAGCGCCGGACCTTGCACCGACTACTGCATCGTTTCGTCGACCGATTCCAACCAGGCTATGACTGGTCGCGCGACGACCTCGAACTACGACGCGCACTATCACGTTCGCGTGTATCGCGTGTTTAACGAGGAACGACAAACGTATCAAAAGGGCGTTTTCCGCGGCGCGCGTTTCTATGGAACGTCCGAGTCTACGACCAAAACGATGCCGCGCGACACGTTCTCGCGTATTACCGACGGCTTGAGCAATCAGATCGTCATTGGTGAAAAGCACATTCCGATCGACGGCTTGAACGTTTGCAATACGACGAATCCTAGCGCCAACGGGTTTAGTCAATGTCACGATTGCTCGTATCTTTGCGGTCATGAAGCGTCTGAAAACGGATATGTTTTCCGTACCGTCGCGCAATTCTGGTCCGACGACCATAAGACGCCCTATTCGGTCGTCGCCAACGGTATCGACGGTCCTTACGACCACCAAGCCGCGAACGGGCACGCCGCGATTAACTGCAGTTTGGGCAGTTGGCACGCCGGCGGATGCAACCTTCTGATGGCGGATGGTTCCGTGCGCTTTATGGGAGCCACGACTCCGCAGACGGTTATTGGCAAGCTCGCGACAGTCGACGACGGAAACACCGTCGAGCAATGATTTGACGCTTAGAATCGCGCGTTTAGCTTGATTTCGCTAAATATTAACGCCGCTCGAGTTCGGAAGAACTTGGGCGGCGTTTTTTTTCGGGCGGGAAACGATGAGCTAAGAAAGAACGCGCGCGTCAGACTCCCCGCGCGAAAGCGCGGGCGTGCCAGCCGCTCGTTACATA
>JAZUGM010000328.1:0-3644 GCA_045641205.1 Thermoguttaceae bacterium | reverse complement strand
AAAGAACGCGTTTCTTCGTGGGGCTTAAGTCTTGTCGCCCACTTGATTCTTGCAGTCCTTTTGGCGCTGATTATTTTGCCGAACATAGAGAAAAAAACGGAAATCGAAGCGACGTTTAGTACGGAAATCGGCGACCAACTCGAATTCTTAACGGACGACGAAGGCAATTTAAACCCTAACGACGCCGAAAATTACGCGCTGACGGTTCCAGAAGAATTAAAAATAGACGACGCGATTATTTTCGAAGAAAAAGAACTTCCCTTTGTTCGCGACGTAGCCGCGCCGATTTTCGAACGATCGCGCATCGAAATGAGCGATATGCTTTCGGGACGAACCGATCCTGGTACGAAGAACGACCTTTTGTCGAAATACGGGGGCGACAAACTGACGCAAGAAGCCGTCGCCAACGGACTAAAATGGTTGCGCGAACAACAGCAAAAAGACGGCTCGTGGAGTTTAAAAGGTTCCTATTCCAACGGAATTGCTTCGCTTGACAATAGACCCGCCGCGACGGCTTTGGCGTTGCTCGCGTTCCAAGGGGACGGAAACACGCGTTCTTCGGGCGAATATTCGCTCGTCGTTAAGCGCGGCTGGCTCTGGCTTCTCAAACAACAGCGACAAGACGGTTGTTTCACGCCCGTCGAACATTCCTCATCGTCGTTGTTTTATACGCACGCAATTTGTACGATCGCGCTTTGCGAACTTATCGCGATGGAAAAAAAGAACGCGCCGCAACTGCGCAAGCAAGCGCGCGCGGCGATCGATTATCTTCTCGAAAATCAAAATAAAGAACTTGGCGGGTGGAAATACCTTCCTCAAGAAGGCAGCGACTTGTCCGTGACCGGCTGGTGCCTAATGGCTCTCAAAACATCCGAAATGGCGGGCTTTGAAATTCCAAAGGACAATTATGATCGCATATCCGCCTTTTTAGACTCCGTGTCCTACGACGACGGCGCGGGTTACGTCTATCAGCTCAACAACGGAAAAGCGCCCGAAACGGAAAAACGTCCGTCAATGACGGCGACAGGCTTGATGTGCCGCGAATATCTCGGCTGGGCGCCCGATAATCCCGCGTTAATGAAGGGCGCGGAAGCGTTGGCGTCTGAAGAAAATTTAATAAAATTTCCTAAGGAGTCGACGTCGGAAGAAGAGACTGAAGAAGAAAATTATGATTATAATTTGAACGTTTACGGTTGGTATTCCACGTCGACGGCGCTCAAAGGACTCGGACCTTACAATAAATATTGGCGCCGTTGGAATACGGCGCTTTGTCGCGAACTACCGCAACGTCAAGAACCTAAATCGTCGCGCGAAGCCGGGAGCTGGAGCCCCAAATTTGACGAATACGCTTTCGGCGGCGGTCGACTCTACGTTACCTGTATGTCGATTCTTTGCCTAGAAGTCTACTACCGACACTTGGCGTCGTATCGATAACGAAACGTCGTAAGCGCGGAAAACGCGTTTGAACAAGAATATGAAACGCGCAAGAGTCGCGTTGCGTTATTTTTTACTACCGAGAAGGAATTGATTATGACTCTGAATCGTAGAACGTTTTTACTTTCGACCGCGCTTCTTGCGCTCGTTCGTCCCGATTTGCTCAGCGCGAGCGCGCAAGAGGAAGTCGGCGCCGATTTTAATCGTTTGAATTTGTTGTTTGCGAAATCGAACGACGTTCAATTCAAGGGATTCTTCGGCGCTAGATACCAGAAATCGCTCGATCGTCTCGGCGAAGAACCGATCGACAAAGTAAATTTTGTTTTGGACGACGTCAATTTCAATCAGAAGCGACGTTTCTATAACTACAGCGGCGATATTTCCGGGCGTTATATTGAAGTCGGTTCCTTGACTTCGCTCAAAGACAAGCCGACGACCAAGATTCTGCTTGAAGTTATCGACGAGATCGTTCAATATCAACAGCCCGACGGACACTTCGGACGCGAAGTCGACTGGAACAAAACTATCGACGTCGCCGGTTCGACCGACCAATCTCTTGAAATGCCGATTCTTTGGGGCAACGGGCGCCTTATGTTAGGGCTCTTTGCCGCATACGAACGTTTCGGCAACGAAAAAGCGTTCGAAGCGGCGAAAAAAATGGCCGACTTCTACGTCAATATCGTCGCCAAACGTTTCTGCGATCCCAAACGTATGGACGAATACGAACAAACCGCCAAAGGTTACGCCGCCGCTTACGTTACGTGCGTTTTCCATGGAATCGAGGGCTTGGTTCGCGCTTATCGTTTGACGGGCGAAAAGAAATATCTCGACTGCGCCGTCGAAATGGCCGATTTCCACGAACATTTTGACACGTTGCCCGTTGGACACAGCCACGGAAGTATTAGTACGCATGAAGCGCTCGTTATGCTTTACGAGGATACCGGCGAGAAAAAATACCTTGATCGCGTCGTCAAACGTTGGAACGACGCCGTTTACGGCGGATTCGTCAATCCGAGCGGCGGCGTTTGCGAAAACTTCATTATTAAGGGACATTCGGACGAGGGCTGTTCCGAAGCGGATTGGTTGCGTCTCAACTTGATGATTTGGCGCAACACCGGCGAAGTCAAATATTTGGATTTTGCCGAACGAATGTTGTTTAACGAATACCAAATGAACCAATGGCATACCGGCGGTTTTGGGCATCGTTACTATATCGCCGACGACAAAGGCGTTTACGCTTGGGGCGAACGTTACGCGGAATCTTACTGGTGTTGCAGTTATCACGGACCTCTTGGCTACTACGAACTGAAAGAATACCTTGCCGTCGGTTCGAAAGACGCCTCGGGCAAAAAGACTATCTATTATAACTTCCCCTTGAACTTCTCCACTCCGCTTGATTTTGGCGACGAAAAGACGCAAGTCGTTTCAAGCGTCGAAGACAAATTGAGAGAAAAAGGCGTCATTAAGGCGACTGTTCGCACTTCCGGCGTCGGCGGCCCCGTCGCGTTGGCGGTGCGCGTCCCAGAATGGGCGAAAAGCGTGACGTTGCAACGAGGCGACGAAACGCTTCAAGCGTCGGTCAAAGACGGTCGCGCCGTCGTTGAAATTCAAGTCGGCGACGAAATCGTCGTTTCCTACCTCGCAGTTCCCTACTTTGAAGATCGCCGATTCCACAAATTGTCCAACGCCTCGAAAGGCGCCAAATTTGAAGAATGCGTCTTACGATTCGGTCCGAACGTCTGGGTTATGAAAGACGCCCCCGTCGACAAAATCGCCGACTTAAAACTAGCCGTTGATTCCGAAGGCGTCGTTAAGTTGTCCGACTCGGCGACTTGCCCCTTCTATATGAGCCACGAAGAACGAGACGGAAAATATACGTTCGTTTTCAACGTCGCTTTGGAATAAGTTTTACAAGGCGTTCCGTTTAAAAACGTTCTAAGCCGCGTATGTCGCGCGCATACGCGGCTCGTTCGTTGGTTTTCTCCTCGAAAAGCTAACGACGCGCGTGAAAACTACGCGCGGGCGTATCGTCCAAGACCCGCGTTTTTTGAAGGTTATTTTAAGGATTTTTCCTTTTTTTATCCGATTATAAACAACGGTCGACGACGTTTGGGACTTGTCTGACGCCAAGTTGTAAAAAAATCGTCGTAAAAGTTGGTTCGACTACGCAAACGGTCGTATCAAACGTAACTGTCATTAAAAAAACGTCG
>JAZUGM010000327.1:0-2972 GCA_045641205.1 Thermoguttaceae bacterium | reverse complement strand
GCGATTCCAACGCGAGCCTTGTTCGAAAAATACCGTGAACGATTACAAAGCGACTAATGAAACGTCGGTTATCGGTCTTTGTTTGATTTCAATGAGGTCGACGTTTTTTGACGAATTAGTCGATCAGATTCTTCTTCTTTTTGAAAACGAAGTACAAAATAGATAGCATAAATAGTATTTTATTTTTTATAAAATCTCTGTTTTTACCATTCTTGCCCTTTTGCGTTTTGACAATATTGGATAGAATACGGGGGGCGGTTCGTTCGACGCCAACGAACGTTTTCGCGTTGCGGAATTTGAGGTTTTGGCAAGGAAATCAGAAAACAAGGACGTCGCGTTCTATGTTGTCTAAAAAAGCTGGAATTTCCCCTTCAAACGTTTCGTCCTTGTCGCGCGTTTTGTTTTTCTTTTTGTTCTTATTCTTTGCTCGTTTCGTTTTGGCGTCGGGGTATGAAACGGCAAATTTTATCGTCGAAGCGTCCGACTCCGCGTTGGCTCGTAAAGTAGGGGACTGCGCCGAGAAATATCGCGCGAGTCTTTCCGTCGAATGGCTTGGTCGAACTTTGCCGCGTTGGTCGCGTCCTTGCGTCGTAACCGTCAAATGCGCGCCCGACGCGCCCGCCAAGGGGGAAACGGTCTTCTCGTTTTCCAACGGGGAAGTTTACGATTGGAAAATGAACGTTCAAGGATCGGAAGAACGTATTTTAGATTCCGTTTTGCCCCATGAAATTACTCATACGTTGATCGCGTCCTATTTTCGAACGCCCGCGCCGCGTTGGATTGACGAAGGAATGGCCACGACGGTTGAATCGGAGTCCGAACGAAATCGGTATCGGACGATGTTGATGGATTTTCTCCACAATGATCGCGGAATTTCATTTAACGAAATGGTCGCGACGAAAGAATATCCTCAAGATTTGACGCCTTTTTATTCGCAGTCTTTTTCCGTTTGCGAATACTTGTTGTTGATCGGCGGAAAACGTCGTCTGGTCGAATTTGCCAAGCGCGGTTGTTATTCCAACGACTGGAACGCCTCTTTGCGCGAATATTACGGTTACGATTCGTTGGGCGCTTTACAGGTCGAATGGCTCGATTGGTTGCGACGCTGGGAACTTGCGAAGCGTCCGGTCGAGTTGCCCCCGACGCGACGATTGGAAGAATTGACTTCCGTCGCCGTCCTTGAAAAAGCCTTCGTTGGGAACAATTTTTCTAATCCGAATCCTAAATCCTCTCTTGCGTCGAACGATTCCGGCGCGGGTCGTCTTACTCGCGGTCAAGTCGTGTCGAATAACGGGCGCGGACTCCTTACGTTGCGACCTAGCGGCAAAAAAACGGAGTCGCGAGCCTCTTCTTCGATTTTTGGCGGCATTTTTTCGGGTAAAAAGGGATCGGAGTCCGCGCGTCGGTCTTCTTCCAATCTTAGAGGACAATACGAAGAGCCTACGCGCGCGTCGAACGTCGTCGGAAGCGTTTCTAATCAAACGAGAAACAATCCGTTGCAAAGCGGAGCTGGAAGCGCGGCGAAGTCAAACTGATGACGCTCCTTCTTTGAGGGACGACGCCGTAACATTCCCGATAAGCCGCCGCATATAACGCGACGGTTGGAGGTTGGATTATAAACCGCGAAGATCACGCTGGATCGTCGTTTTTTCCGAAAAGGACGGTTTTCAAAGGGGTATTCGAGGAAAGGCGCCGATAAACTGACTTTAAGAATCGGCAAGTATCTGCGGAAAGCCGCCGAATTACGTTAGGCGGTCGTGTTGTAACTCATAACGTTTACGACGGATTCGATATTATGACGCGTTTAAGTTTGTCGGGGCGTATTGCGCCCTTGTTTATGCTTGGTATTTTGACGTTCTCAAGCGTCGCGAGTTTTGCCGAAGACTCCGTTTGTCCGACGAAGGAACCTTCGGAAGGTTTCGTCTCTTTATTCGACGGCAAGACTCTTTCGGGCTGGAAGGGGGACGAGAAATATTGGTCGACGAAGGACGGCGCGATCATCGGGCGATCGACGCAAGAGACGCCGGTTCCTTACAGCGAGTTCTTGGTCTGGCAAGGCGAGCCGGTCGGCGATTTCACCTTGTTGATCGATTTCTGCATTACGTCGGGCAATTCCGGAATCGAATATCGCGCTTGGAAAGACCCCGCGCGAAATTTTGGACTGAACGGATACCAAGCGGATATTTCTCCCGGCGATATTATGGGTATTTTGTACGGCGAAGCGCTTGGTGAAATTATCGCGTGGCGCGGTCAGAGCGCGCGATTCGACAAAGACGGAAATAAAACGATTAAACAATTTGGCGACGCGGCTGAAATAGCTAAGTCGATTAATATGAACGGCTGGAACACCTATCGCGTCGAAGCGCGCGGAAATACGTTTGTCGAATATATTAACGACGTCAAAACGAGCGAACTCGTCGACGAACGACCCGATGCGCCAAGTAAAGGAATTTTTGGTTTGCAGATTCATCCCGGACCGCCGATGTTCTTCCAATATAAAAATATTTTCTTGAAAACTTACTAAAATTCTTGTTCTTAAGTTGATTTTAGACTTTGGCGCCTGTATACTAATGGGCGTTTTCTCGATTTTGCCCATACGACGCGTTTGAGAGAGACAAGCGCGTCGTATGGTTTTTTGTAGGGTTTGTCGCGGAGAACGAAGTTTGTTTTCCATAGGCGTAGATTTGAGACAATAAGAACAAAAGGAAACGACCTTAATATGACTTTTTTCCAATTCAAAGAACGTCTCCATTGGTCGACGATAGGCTTGGCTCTATCGTTGGCGTTTCTAGCTTCGGCTTCGTTGAGCGTCGCGCAAGGCGCTGAAATCACGTTGGCGTCTCAGGGCGTTTCCGATTACGCGATCGTCTTGCCTAACGACTCGTCGGCGACGCAACGGAGCGCCGCAAACGAATTACAGACGTTCTTCAAGCAAGTTACGGACGTCGAGCTTCCCATCATTTCAGAGAACG
>JAZUGM010000326.1:0-2965 GCA_045641205.1 Thermoguttaceae bacterium | reverse complement strand
AACGCACAACAGCATACAGAGCCCTAAAAAAACGGCGACGCGTCCTAAAAATCGACAAATCACGCGATAATTCATCGTCTAAGCGTTTCTTTTCACCTTAGCGTCAACGCAGGCGTTCCACTAGAGCGCCTTCGAGCCGACGCAACACTTTTTTGAGTTCTAACGACGCGATCAGTCCTACGACGCGCGAAGCCGAAAGACCCGACTCGCGAATCGCCTGATCAATCGGCTTACGCGCGTCTCCGATCGCTTCGACAAGCCTGCGCTCGTCTTCGCTTAAAGGCGGAAGAGGTCGAGGGGGCGCGTCTTCGTTCTTTTCCGGCTCTTTTCGCGCGGACTTAGACGGCGTTTTTTTCGTTTTTTTATCGCGTCTCGTATCGATCGACTCCAGCGCGCTTGCGGAAATCCCCAAAGAACCGGGCGCGATTTGCGCTCGGGCTTCGTTGCGTCGCACGGCGCGCGGCGTCGGTCTTTCGAAAATCGGCAAGGCCTCGATCACGTCGTCGACCGATTCGACAAGCGCGGCGCCTTCGCGCAACAGTTGATGACAGCCTTGCGAGGTCGGCTGATCGACGGGACCGGGCACGGCGAAAACTTCGCGGTTCTGCTCGGCGGCGAATCGCGCGGTAACAAGCGCGCCCCCTCTTGTCGCCGATTCGACGACAAGCGTTCCGATCGACAACCCGCTAATAACGCGATTGCGCGCGGGAAAATTGCCCGCCAAAGGGGCGCACAACGGATGATACTCGCTAATCAACGCGCCGGAGCGCATAACGCGCGCCGCGAGGTCTTCGTGTTCTCGCGGATAAATCTTGACGACGCCGCTTCCCAAGGCGGCAAGCGTGCGTCCTCCGGCGTCCAAGGCGGCGCGATGCGCGCAACCGTCGATCCCCAACGCCAGCCCGCTGACGATCGTAAAACCGCATTCGGTCAGTTCGCGCGCCAGACGCGTCGCTTGCGCGCGTCCGTAAGGAGTCGCGTCGCGGGTTCCGACGATCGCGATCGCGCGCCGATCTTGCTCCAAAATTTCGCCGCGAACGTAAATCAGCCGAGGAGGATTGGCAATTTCTCGCAATCGAGCCGGATAACGAGCGTCAAAAAGGGCGACGATTTGCACGTCGTTGACGACGCAGAAATTGACCAAGGCGTCTATGTCGCAAGCGTTCCGCGCGTCGCGAATCTTCGCCGCCAACTTCGCGCCGACCTTTTCCACGCGACAAAGCTCTCCGACGGGCGCTTTTAAAACTTCGGTCGCCGACCCGAAATAATCGACGAGCCGTTCCGTCGTCAAGGGACCTACTCCGTCGACGGTCGAAAGCAACACGTCGTCGGCAATTTCATAGGGCGAATAAACGCGAAGGGGAGTCGCGTCGGCTTTTGATTCGGTTCGTTCGTCGGGTTCGACGTTCGATTCGAGATCGTCCCAAAGCGTCCTAACTTCCTTCGACGAATCAGCGCGCGACATTTCGAAAATTCCTAACAACCAAAACGCGACGACAAAACGCGCCAAGCCTCGATTCCGACGCGAACGCTTGACGCCTGAGTCGAACGATTAAACTTTCGTCGACGCCTTTAATTGTAGAACAAAGATTCTATTTTTTCAAGACCCCCGACGCGCGACAAAAAAAACAAGCCGTCGACGTCCTCGGCGCGTTCGTTAAATTCTTTCCCGAAGGTCGGGGGGACAATAAAGAATACGGAACGCGTCGCGTTATTCGCGGCTTGTCGGAAAAGCGCTTGCTTTTCAACAATTCGATTAGACAAACTCGGGTCGACGATCTTTCAACTGCTGTTGCAGACGATTCACGATCGCGCTGTGCATCTGACTGACGCGACTTTCGCTCAAATCAAGCGTCGCGCCGACCTCCTTCATCGTCATTTCTTCGTAATAATAGAGAATAATAATCATTCGCTCGTTATGACTGAGCCCTTTGGTAACAAGGCGAATGACGTCGGACTTTTGCAGACGTCCGGTCGGATCCTCGCTACGTTCGTCTTCGACCAAGTCGATTTCGCTAACGTCCTTCGATCCGTCGGTTTCAAACCATTTCTTATTCAGACTGACAAGATTGACGGCGTTCGCGTCGTTCATAACGCGCGACAACTCCGCCTTGTCGATATTGAGATGCGAAGCCAACTCGTCTTGAGTCGGCGTTCGTCCAAGTTTGTCGGAAAGCTCCTTATTTGCCTCCGCGTACTTTCTAGCGCGCGATCGGACAAGACGAGGCACCCAGTCCATATTGCGCAACTCGTCGAGCATCGCTCCGCGAATACGCGGCACGCAATAGGTTTCAAATTTGACGCCTCGCTCCGGATCATACGCGTCGATCGCGTCCATTAGTCCAAAGACGCCCGCCGAGACCAAGTCGTCAAGTTCCACCTCGTCGGGAAGTCTCGACCACACGCACTCGCCGTGGTAACGAACCAACGGCAAATATTGCTCGATGAGCGCGTTACGCAACGTTTTATTGGAACGATCGGCGATAAAATCCCGCCACGTTTGCGCAACGATTTCGGGGTCGGCTTGGGTCGCGATCATAACATCCTCCCTGACGTAAATATTTAAGCAAAAGCGCGGCGCCAAAATTTGACGCAACAAGAAGCGATCCGTCGCTTCAAACGTCGTCAAAGGCGCAAACAAACGCTCGACAATAAGCAAAAGTCTCTAATCGTCTCTAAATTACCGATTTGCCGACGAGCAAATCGCGAACGAGACGTTCGTATCGCAAGGCGCGCGTTGCTACGCGGACGTTAAGCGACCTTAACGCGACGCGACGACGACGCGAACGCCGATAGTTTCAAAACGCGCGACGATTCTTCACTTTATGCGAAGGCATCCGCGCAAACAAAAGTTTGTCGTTTAATTGTAGCGCCGCCCGCCGGTATATAACCGAAGGCTTTTCGTGCGACGCTTTCCGCGAACGATTACCTTTTTTGTAAGCGTTCACGGAAAACAAGCCCGGTA
>JAZUGM010000325.1:0-24287 GCA_045641205.1 Thermoguttaceae bacterium | reverse complement strand
CGTCTTGAGAAATTGTGGACGTCTGGTAAGTTTCGCTTTTGTGAGACGCGACAGTCGAGCTTGAAAAGCTCGCGCAACTTTTACGTAAAAGGTTTAAAACAATGCACTTAGGCTTACTAACCGCCATCCTTGACCGCCACGACGACGGCTCGCTCTTTACTTTTGAAGAAGTGGTCGACTTTGCGGCGAGTCGAGGTTTCAAATCGATCGAATGCGCCTGCTGGCCCTATGGGGGAACAGCGAACCGAAGATATGCTGGAACGTCGCACGTCGACGCCGAGCGTGTTCTTGAAGACGACGCTTACGCCGACGGGGTCGTCAATTACGCGAAATCGAAGGGGATCGTTATTTCCTCCTTAGGTTACTATTCGAATCCGCTTACGCCGGATTTGGAAGCTCGCGGCGCGACAATCGCGCACTTGGAAGCCTTGATTAAGGCAAGTGCGAAGCTAAATGTAGGAATGGTAACGACTTTCATCGGTCGCGATCAATGGAAGACGGTCGAAGACAATCTCCCGCTCGTCGCGGAAGTTTGGAAACCGTTGATGAAATTGGCTAAAGAGTCAAATATTAAAATCTGTATCGAAAATTGCCCAATGCTTTTCACGAAGGACCAGTGGCCCGGCGGACAAAATATTATGTCGTCGCCCGCTAATTGGGAGAAGGTGTTTGACGTCTTGAAAAGTGATTATTGTGGCATAAATTACGATCCCTCACACGCGATCTGGCAGCATCTTTCAGTTATTGATCCGATTTATGATTTCAAGGACAAGATTTTCCACGCGCACGCAAAGGACATCAAACTCCTCACAAATAAGGAAGGGCGGATTGGTCCGACGGGATATCCGCTTGACATTATGAAGCCGGTAATTCCTTCGCACGGCGACGTTCCCTGGGGCGCGTTCTTCAATGCGTTGTACGATATTGGTTACGAAGGACATTGCGCGCTGGAAATCGAAGACAAGGCATTCGAGGGGTCGGAAGCGAAAGTATTCCAAGCGATCGATCTGGCAAAACGCTACCTTGATCAGTTCGTAATCTGAACGTTTCTCAGCAGTTGACGTCCTAAGAACGCTACGCGCCTTTCGTATTCTATGCGCGCGGCGTTCTTTTGTCAAGTCGGCGTCGTCAATAAATTTCTAATTCGGCGACGCTCATTTGCACGCCCGTTTGCCCTTGCGCGTCGGGCTTATACGCGACGACCTTTGCCGCCAAAATTTCTTTCGGCTCAAATTTAACGTCGAACTTCTTTTTGCCGTCTGGATTCTCAAATCTTCCGACCGACGTCCATTCTCCGTTATTCGGCTTAATGAAGATTTCAAAATCGGTCGCCCAGCCGTCGCCAAAAAGCAAGGAGATTTTCTTCGCTTTGCCGACCGTAGACAGATTGACGCGATACGTCCACGCCCATTCTCCTCCGCCGACCGCGCTCGTATTCGGATCGCCGTCGATTCCCTTGTCCGCCGAATGAATTTCGCCGACGGACGGAATCAGCGCGACTTGATCGTCGGCGCTACGTAAAAACGCCAGTCCGTCGACGGTAAGATTGCCCGAAGCGCGTCGTCGCTCGTATTCGGCGTCTTTTTCGGCAAGGAGCGGTCGAAGCGCTTTAACCGTTTCAAGTTGCGAACGATCCAAGCCTCCGTCGCGGAAAAGCAACATGTCGATCGTGACGATGCCGCCAAGTCGACCGACCGTCCAGACGTACCGCGCAAGTTCTTCTTTGGAAAGCTTAACGCCCGCTTGTCCCCAATTCTTTCCTAAAAACGTGAGAATATGCCACTGCGCGCCCTTGAGAAATCGTCCTGATTCGGGGGTCGATTCAAAGGAATTTTGTTCGCCCGCCGTGAAGTCGTCGTAGTCGGAATAGGCGGAAACTTTCGGATCGACGCCCGGATTAAACGCTAAAATTCGGTTTGGATTACCGGCGCGCAATCCTTTGGCAAGTATGCCGCGCGTTTCTTCGTTGTGCCCGATCCACGAATAAGAGCCGTCGACCCACCAGCCTTTCACTTTGTCCCCGTAGCGTTCGCCGTATTCAGCGACGACGGCGGCCCAATTTTGCATATATTCGTTAGTCACGGGCAAGGCGCCCGCAAGTCCCTTGAACGCTTTTTCGTCGCGAAGAGGTCCGTCGCCCGTCCAATAAAGATAGAGGTCGACGCCGCGCGCTTCCAAAGCGTCGGCAATTTCGGCGATCAAGTCGCGCGTCGCGCAAGCCTCGCCCGGCTTATACCCCGTCAAACGATCAAAAGTCGCGTTAGGCGCCGGCATAAATCGAGTCTGTTGTTCCATTGTAAAAAAGACGTAGCCCGCGCCCGTTTCGGCGACTTGATCCGCGAAACGTTCGACGTCAAATTCCGCGACGCATTCGTTCCAGCTCGTTTCTTTGCCGAGACTATTCACCGACATACGCGCGTTTTGAAGTCCGTTAAGGTAATGAACAAAGATTCCAAAACGTTTGGCGCGAAAATTCTCCGTCTTGGCGGGATCGGGCGTGCGATCCGACGGCGCGCGATCCGAAATCGCCCAAGCGGATGTTAAAAAAATCGACGTCGCCAAAAACGACGCCGCGATTTTGCTAAAAAAGCCCAACATAACATATCCTCGTAATGTGAATAAACGCGTCCGCGCGGCGATCAATACGACGCGGAGGCGGTTCCTTGCGGCGAAACGGCGATCGGCGCGTCTTGCGGCAAGGGGCGCAACGCCGTTTGATAATTTCGCGAATACAGGAATTTTTTCAAGTCGCGCAAGTATTGAAAGGAATCGGGATAGACGAAAAGCGTGATCGTCGTATCGTCGGGCGAATATCTCGCGAGTCGTTCGCGAAACGCCGAACTTTTATTCGCAAGCGCTTCGTCGACGGGCTCGCCGAGATCGTCGCGGGTCGGGACGCATTCGCCAAATTGAAACTGCAACAAGTAACTTAGACCTTCGTTTCCGCGCACTTTGTCAAGCGTGGCGAAATAGTGAAAATAAAAATTCTCGACGGGACCGATTTTCTCTTCAAACTCGTTTTTGGCGACGTCGCCGTGAAAATTTTTGAAGTAGAGTCTGACTCGTTCGGTAAACTCATTAAGCGGAACGTGCGCGATTCGACCGTTTTTCAGACGAAAAAAACCTTCGCGCCCTTCTTCGACGCGCTTAGAAATAGGAGTCGGCAAATTTTCCAACTGCGTCGCTTGAGGACGCGCCGCTTCAAGCGCCTGTTTCTGCTTGAGCAGATCGTCGCGTTTCTTTTCCTTTTCGAAGATTTGGCTCTTCAATTCAAAGGCGACGCGTTCCGATTCTTCGCGATTATGCGCCTCCGCTTTTAACGCGCCGTCGATTTCGGCGGAAAACTGGAGCAAGTCGCGATATTCCTGTTCGGCGGCTCGAGTTTGACTTTCGAGCAGTAGCGCGCGTTCGTTGAAATCCTCCGTTTCCGCGCGCGTGCGCTCGAGTTCTTCGCGCGTCTTATCGAGCGCGTCGACCGCCTCGACGTACGCTTGACGCGACGCGCGTTCTTGCGCTTCCTGCGCCGTTTCCGCGCGCGCTTCCTGTTCCGACGGCGCGGAGGTCGCGTTTCGGACGCGCGCGCCTGCGATCATTACCAAGATGATCAAAATGCCGACAAGATTCGAAACGACGTCAAGAAACGAATCCTGTCCGTCGTCGATTTTCTCTTGCGCGCGTTCGCGCCGTTTGTAAAAAAAACGTCGTCGCTTTGCCATTCTCTTGCATCCCGCTCCCAAACAAGGCGTTTCCAATCCCTGAAAACACTCGCGTCAAGCATAACAAAGTCGTTCGCAAAACGCAAGACAAAAAACGCGCGGTCGATTGCCTTTGTCGAGTCGGCGCTTGCGTCGAAACGTCGCGCAGTTTATAATAATCGAAAGAACGCCGAAAAACGGCGGAATAGACAAACATAACGATTCGGAGAAACAAGGAATGACCAACGTAACGTTTGGAGAGACAAGGAAGACGTCAAAGAGAATATTATTCGCGTTGTTTTTTGTCGCGTTTGTCGCAAGCGCGCCCTTTGCGATCGCCGACGACGGCGCGGCGCTGAAAAGCGCTTCGGAATTGGTCGAGTTGTTGCGTTCTCGAATTGGCGTTGATTTCGACAAGCCGGAAACCTTCGCCGCAGACGTGCTTACTGCGGAACAGCGCGACGTTAAAGCGATCGTCTTTAAAAACGGAACCGATTGGAACGCGCCCGAGGGGATTCGGTGGGAATGGGACTCGAAGACCGCGCCGGAACTGAACGACGCGCAACGCCGTTCCTTTGGGGCGATAAGCGAATGCAAACCGGCGTTTGGAACGGACTGCGTGTTGATCGCGGCGTCGGGCGGCGGAGTCGCGCTCGTTCGCGTCGCCGACAAAAAAGTCCTGTTCTACGGCTTCGCGGGCGGCAACACGCATTCGGCGGCGCTCTTCCCCGACGGAAACGCGGTCGCGGCGTCCAGCACGGGCGGTTATTTATCCCTTTTCGCGACGCCTGAAAATATGCCGACGACCGCGTTCCAAGGCGAGTCGCCGCTCGTCAAGAAGATTCCGCTCAAAGACGCGCACGGCGTCGTCTGGGACGCGAAACGCAAGACGCTGTGGGCGCTTGGCGGCTATGAAATCGTAGGATACGAATACGTCGGAACAAAAGAAAAACCGGATTTGAAAGAAATTTATCGCGCCGAATTGCAAGGCGCCGCAGTCGGCGGACACGATCTCTACCCCGCGCCGGGTTACGACGCGTTAATGACGACGGGCAAGGGCGTCTCCGTTTTTGATCCGACGACGCGAGAATTTACGGAAGTTTCCAATATGCGCAGCGTGAAAAGCCTCTCCGTCTCGCCGGAAGGCTTGACGCTAATGCAACGCGCGGTCGTCGAATGGTGGTCTGAAACGATTTTCTTCGGCGACGCGCAAGACTCCGCCGTCGGAACGTACTCCGGGGCGAAATTCTACAAGGCGCGCTGGTTTGTTCCCAACAAATTCAGCGAGCCTTGACGATTTAGCGTCGAATCGTTTGAACGAATCGTTTGAACGAATCGTTTTGAGCGGATCATTTTGAAACGGTCGTCGGTCGCGGGGGCAACTGAGTCGGAAGCGTCGCGTTCGTCGTCGTTCCGTTCGTCGTTGGATAGGATCCTTCCGGCGCTCCGTTAGGCGACGCTTGAACCGCGCCTTCGCCGTAAGGCGCGCCGGTCGCGTTCCCTTGAATAAGGGTTCCGTTCGCGCCCGTCTCCTGCGGCGCGACTATTTGACCGGGCAATAGGCGCCCTTGTTCGTCGACGACGGTTCCTTGCGGCGATTCAAACGTCGTATGCGCCCAATCGATTCCGTCTAGCGAGCCCGTATAACCGAGCGCCTGCTGGAATTCCGGGGGCGGCGTGGTCGTCATTTTTCCGTCTTTATCCATATAGAAGACGCGTCCTTCCATTAGTTCGGGCTTTTGCGAAAAGACGTCCATCTCGTGTTCTTTTTGATATTTCGCCTCTTCTTCCATTTTCGCAAGTTGCGCGCGTCGTTCTTCGGCGGCGCGTTGCGCGGCGATTTGCGCGGCGGATCGGCGATATTCGGCGGGCGGGATCGACCCGACGCGAGGCGTTCGCGCGGGCGGCGTGAAAACGGAACGCTTGCTTGAGCCGGATTCAAAACGCGTTTGAGCCGCGCGAACGAGAACGCTCGGTCCGATCGTGAAGAGGGGATTGAAGGACAATTCGTTCGGATTAGTCGGCGCGGGAATCCTCGGTCGTTCGCGAACGGGCGCGGCGACCGACGCCAAGTTTTCGTCTTGGGCGGCGCCGCGCGTCGTCGTTTTCAAAGCGACGGCGCGCGCGTCTTCGCGCGATTTTTCCAACTCGCTGGCCGGCGAATCGGCAAGTTTGCCCGAGGCGTCTTGCGTCGTTTCCGACTTGACGCCGGTAGAATCGTCGTCGCTAGGCGGAAAAGGCGCCGGAGTCTTGACGGAACCCAACGCCGCGCGCACGCCGGGCGCGGTAACGTCAAGCGGACTCGACGTGACGTCGATCAGTTCCTCGCCGTTCTCGACGACGACCGTTCGCACGTAAAACGGCTTCATTTCCTCTTCAGTCGCGATCCAAGCGTAACCGGGCTGTTCGATCGCCAAGTCTTCTCCGACGGTCGTCCACGGACCGTTCGGATTCGCGGCGCGTTCGACTTTCAACGTTTTCGCCTCGCCCCGATACCGCGCCTCCAATTCCTCCGGCTGGAACCAACGAACAAGAACCATCAGGCGTTCCGTGTTCTCCTCTTTGCCGAAGGAAAGACGCTTTAGTTTGCCGGGACGCGGCGCGCTTACGCCTTGAGCGGCGTCGATCGTCGTTCCTTGCGCGTCCTTCGCTGAAGACGCGAAAGACGATTCGTCGGCGACTTCAGTCTCGTCGACGTAGGAGGAATTGTCGATCATTAGCGGCTCGCCGTTGACGGGCAAGAGCGAAGGCGCGTCTAACGAGTCTTCGTAATCCTCGGCAAGAGCAAAGTCGTCGTTTAACCCGACGGAATTCAGCGTCGGCGCTTCAAAACGATAGGCTCGCGTCGAACTCAACGCCGTCTTGCCGCTTTTGAAATTGGTCTGCAACGCAAACCAGTACTCGCCCGCGCGAGGCGCCTGAAATAGAAACGCGCGGCGCCCTTCGTTCGCGCGAACGCTCGCGTAAGAACGCCACGTCGCGCCTTGATCGTCCGAACAAAGCAACTCGATCGAAGAGGCGGCTTCCGAGTCGGAGCCTTTTGGAAAAGCGAAGGGAATGCGTCGTTCCGAGGAGCCGACGTTTTTAGCGCCCGACTTTGGCGCGACTAAATCGACGTCGACGTTTCGCGCGTTTTCAAACGATCCTACGACGTCGGAAGGGGACGACGAATCAAGCAAAGCGACTTCGACGGGCGCCGCTTTCGACGCGCCGCTAGAAAAACCGACAAACCGATTGTCTGAAGCGCGCGAATCGTTTATAATAGTCTGCGCATAGGCGCGCGAGGAAACGAAACCGCGCTCTTCCGTCAAATCGACAAAGCGCGCGCACGACAACGCGATCGTCGCGAGAACAACGCGCGTCGACATACGACGCGCAAAAGAACGGTCGAACATAACGTCGCCTCCAAAACTTAACGAACGAAACGGAACGAGCGAAAACGCGTCGAAACGGACGGCGCCTCTTCAGACAAATCGTCCGATTGCGCGACGTCGCTTCAAAAAAAACGCAAAAGTTACGATCGCGTAAAACGGGCGCTTTGCGTAAAGACGCCCGAGAAAAAAGCGCGTCGAAATAGGCAGCTTAACTTGGAAACACGCAAAAAGGAACGCGACGTATGCAGAATCTGGACAATCTAGTCGGATTGATTATCGGGGGCGTCGCGCTGGCGATTTTTGTCGCCGTCGCTTGGTACGTCCTCTCCAAATTGCGCAACGCAAAAAAGACGGTTCAGCCGACGGCGGAGGAACTTCTGGCGACTTTCGGCTCGTTGCGCGACGAAAACGTTATGTCGAAAGAAGAGTTTAACGCCGTCAAACGCGCGCTGGCTTCAACGCTGGTTGCGAAGCCGGAATTTAAAGAGAACGACGCCGCAAGAGACCGCGCCGCGACGCTCGAATCGCTACTGCGTTCGGAACGTCGCGGACGTTAAAATTTCGACGTTAAAATTCTATCGGAACAAAGAAACGCCGGACTCGCGGCTTTCAAGATGAGCGGCTCGCCACGCGACGGAAGTCAACGCGGCCTTCATCTGCTCGACAAGGCGCTCGCCCGACTGAACGCTGGCGAGACGTTGCAACGGCGAACCTTCGGAAGTGGCGAATAAAACGGTCGGAGACGCCGAGACGTCGAACGAATCGCATATTTCGTCGTTTTGCGGATCGTTCATATCGATTTGAATGCAGACGAACTCCCTCGAGAGACGTTCGACTTGCGGATCGACGAACGCGTCTTCCATCATCTCGCGACTAAACTCGCAATTCTTCGCCATAAAAAAGAGCAACGCGGGCTTGTCTTCCCTCGACGCCTTCTTTATTCCTTCCTCATAGTCGGAAAAAAACGCGACGCCTTCCGGCTTGGACTCGACTTCGGGCGCGACGTCGGCGCGCAACGAATCGTTAGGAAACTTCAAATCTTCCCAACAGGCGAGGCAAACAAGGGTAAGAAAAACCGCCAAGCCTAATCCGTAAAAAGTCTTTTTTCTCAACATCGACGAACTCTTTCAATCCTTTGAAACGCGTCCCACTGCGCTGCGGAACGAACGCGCCGACAACCAATCCTAGTCGCGCTTCCCTAGCGAAAGGAACCCAAGCAAAATCGAAAAAGTCGACCGGCGACTTTGAGACGACTCTGCTTCTGGTTAATCGTCCAAAGAGAGGGTTCGACTCAAGCGAAAAAAACAATTAATTCGCTTTTGCTCGTTCTAAAAACCAAGCCGTAAAAACGTTTCATTCCCTCCCGCTTCGTATGAAAAAAATCCGATTTTATGTCAAACAAAAAACGCGACGACGAGAAAAAACAAAAAATTCTTGCTTTTATGCCCCGCGCTCGTTATAATGCAGATGCGGTTCCTTGAAACAAACGGAAGGTAACCGCCCGCAAACGATCGATTAGATTCAACGATCGTTGGTTTTGTCGAACGCAAAACGCGTCGAACGACGACTTTTTATTCCCCTTTAAGAAATACGATGAAAACAAACGTCTTAATAACCAGCCTTGTCGCGTTCGCGTGCCTATGCGTCGGCGCGAAACAGGCGACGGCGCAAAACGCCGAAAAAGAAGCAAACAACGTCGTTTTGTTGCAAGACGACGGACGCGCGTTAATTAACCCGCAAATGGGTTGGACGATGCATTTTTACTCAAACGTCCCCTCGAACTACGGCAGCAAACTTGCGCCGAACGATTCGCTCGAATGGTTCGAAGGCTGTTCGACCGTCTATTTGCGCCTCCCTTGGGCTTATTTGGAGCCGGAAGAGGGCGTCTTTAATTGGGCGATAGTCGATACGCCGGCTCAACGCTGGATCGCCAAAGGAAAGAAAATCGCGTTCCGATTCACCACGTCGGAAAACTGGATGGAATACGCGACGCCGAAATGGGTCTTCGACGCGGGCGCGGAATCGATCCGTTATACGTGGGGCAAAGGTCCCGACCCAAACGGATCGGCGGTCGATCCCGTCTTTGACGATCCGATCTACCTCGAAAAACTCGACAAATTTCTCGCCGCCGCCGGAAAACGATATAACGGCAATCCGAACGTCGCTTTCATCGACGTCGGAACCTATGGAATGTGGGGCGAAGGTCATTCTTCGCTCGGCGTTTGGGACAATAGCAAGTTTTCGAGAATGACGCCCGAAAGAACGCTTGAAGTCGTCAAGACGCACGTCGACTTGCATAAAAAATATTTTCCCGACGTCTTGCTTTGCATTAGCGACGACGTGGCGGGCGCGGAAGCGCAAGGCGCGGATTTCCCCGAAACGGACTACGCTTTTTCGCAAGGCGTTTCGTTGCGCGACGACAGTATTCTTGTTCAGCCCGCGCCGCGTTCGTGGTTTCACGCGGAAATGGCGCAAAAATTTTGGCCGACGCTCCCGGTAATTCTCGAACACGAACATTACGGCGGCTCCAAAGCGCGAGGCGCTTGGGACGATGCGAAATTAATTGAGTCGGTCGAGGCGTATCACGCGAGTTATATGTCGATTCACTGGTTCCCCGAAATTGAGTGGGAAGGTTCGAAAGACGCAATTCGCGCGATTAACAAGCGTTTAGGTTATCGTCTTTTGCCTTCGCGCGTCGAATATCCGAAAAACGTGAAAATCGGCGATTTTTTCGAGGTCGCGTGGACGCTTCAAAACGAAGGCGTCGCGCCTTGTTATCCGGGCGGTTTCGTCGCGTTGACGCTCAAAGACGACGAAGGGGGCGTCGTTTCCCTTCTCGTCGACGAATCCTTTGACGTTCGCGAACTCGCGACAGGCAAGCCGAACGAGGCGCCTCAAGTCGAACGCGCGGCAAAGTTTCGAATCGGATACGTCGCTCCGACGACAAAGCCTGGAACCTACGACGTCTTTATTAGCATTGGAACGCGCGACGGAACGCCCGTCTTTGCCTTGCCAATTTCCGGCGACGACGGCGCGCGACGTTACAAAATTGGAACGATTACATTAGAATAACGGCTCGACCGCCCAATTTAACGACGGAGGATATTATGTCGGAAAATAAACAAACGCGCCGCGAATTCATCGCGCAAAACGCAACGCTAGCCGCCGCGACAGCCTTGGGCGTCGCCGCCGCGCCTTCGTTAGGCGCCGTCGCGGAAAACGCCAAGCCCGCGATTTTGGGAGGAGAACCCCTTGCTACGGATTCCGGTCCCGCTTGGCCGATTTTCGTAGGGGACGAAGAGGAACGTTTGGCGCAAGTCTTTCGTTCGCGTCAGTGGGGACGCGCTTGGAACCCGAACTGCGTCGTCGACCAGTTCGAAAACGAATTTGCCAAGATTATGGGGTCGACCTACGGAATCGCCGTTTCCAGCGGCACGGCCGCCTTGACGACCGCGCTGGCGGCGCTCGATATTGGACCGGGCGACGAAGTAATTACGACGCCCTACACCTACGCCGCGACGTACAATAGCGTCTTATGGCATTGGGCTCTACCCGTCTTTGCCGACGTCGATCTTGAAACGTTCCAAGTCGATCCGAAATCGATGGCGTCTCGCGTTACGGAGAACACGCGCGCGTTGTTGCCCGTTCACATAGGGGGCGCGCCCGCCGATTTGGACGGAATCTTAAAACTTGGCGAAGATCGCGATATTCCCGTCGTCGAAGACGCGTGTCAAGCGCACCTTGCGGAATGGCGCGGCAAAAAGCTCGGTTCGCTCGGTCTTGTCGGCTGTTTCAGCATGCAGATCACGAAGCACTTGGCGGGCGGCGAAGGAGGCGCGGTTATTACCGACGACGCCGATTTCGCTTATCGTATGATGGAAGCGCATTCTCACGGATATTTGCCGCATTCGGGCGCCCCGCTCGAAGAATGCAAGGGCGTTCGCGCGACAAATTCGCGCCTGACGGCGTTCCAAGCGGCGATTATGACCGCGCAGTTCCCTAAGCTCGTCGGCGAAGCGTCGACGCGCAACGAAAACGCGCTTTATCTCGCGTCTCTCTTGGCGGAAATACCGGGCGTCGTTCCTCAAAAGGTTTACAAACAAGGACGTAGCGCTTGGCATTTGATGATGAGCCGCGTTGTCGAAGAAGAGTTCGGGCTGAACGCCGACGAGTTTGTTCAAGCGATGCAAGCCGAAGGCGTTCCCTTTATGCGCGGGTATCGCAACTGCGACTTGACGGGCTACGTTCGCAAAATATTCAACGCGCGCGCCGGGCGTAGAGTCTATTCGAAAAAGAAGCTCGACGACTGGGCGGAAGCGACGTCGCTACCCAATTTCGAAAAGGTCGGAAACGAAGGCGTTTGGCTCTATCAATCGCAATTCCTCGCGTCGAAAGAAGCGATGGACGCGATCGCCGACGCCGTGCGAAGAGTTCGACGTTTTGCGCCCGAGATCAAAAAAGCGTTGAGCTGATCGGCAAATTGTCGCAGAAGCGTAAAAAGAAGGCGCGCGTCGCTTCATTCGCAACGCGCGCCTTTATTCAATATTCTTTGACGCCGCGCCGACTCAAACGTTTCGCTCCAGCACGTCCTCTTTTAGGCGCCTCATTCCTTCTTCGATCGAAATTTTCGGCGTAAAACCAAGCTCGTTTTTGGCGCGAGTCGTATCGAACCAGTAGGATTGCGCCAACTGCGTCGACAAGAACCGCGTCATTATCGGTTCCGTCTTCAACCCGGCGACGGAATAGACCTTCTCTAAAACGGTTCCGACGCGCCAAGCCGTCTTAAAAGAAACGCTCTTCTTGACGGGCGGTTCGCCGACGAGCGCCAAAAGTTCGTCGATCCACTTCCAACAGTTCAAAGGTCGTTCCTGCGAAATATAATAGACGGAACCGGGAACCGCAGAGCCGGGCTTCAACGCGTCGCACGCGAGTTTATGCGCGTCGGCGGCGTTTTCGACATAGATCGTCGCAAGCATATTCGCGCCGTCTCCAACGCGCTTAAGGCGTCCGTTGCGCGCGCGTTCGTAAAGTCGCGGAATTAGGTTGCGGTCTCGAGGTCCCCAAATTAAATGCGGACGAAGCGCGACGGTCGTTAAAGCGTCTTCGCGCAGAGGATCGCGTCGGGGATTCATATCGATATTGAATTTCGTATTGAGCGAACGAAAGCGAGACGCCGACAAATCGACTCCGCCAAAATCGTAATCGTCGGTCCAAGGAGCGTAATTGGCGGCGCGAACGATCTGTTCGGAAATCGCTTTCGTCATCTGGTACCAGCCCAAGAAACGAGGCGCGAAAGGCGCTCGTTCGTCGACGCCCTCTTGAGATTCGATCGTATTGGCGACGCACTGGGTGCTAGTGTAGACCAATTTACGAACCTTATTTTTGAGACAGGCGGCAAGAACGTTTTTAGTTCCGCAGATATTCGTCTCATAAAAGGGCGTCGGATCCATTGAAATACTCGGAAGCGCGGCCGTATGAAACACGACGTCGCAACCTTTGCAAGCGGCGTTCACGTCTTCAAAGGACTTAAGGTCGCCCAGCGCCTGTTCGACGCCAAGTTTTTTAAGTTCTTCGCTAGGACGCCGACAAAACGTGCGCGTCTCCACGCCGTCCGCTAAAAGACGTTCGACAAGATATTGCCCTAAAAAGCCGCTTCCGCCGGTTATCAGCGCTCTCATTTTCGTAGCTCCGTTTTATAACTCGTCGACTCGTAACGCGCGACGTAAGCGCGTCAAGTTTGGGTTCCGCGCTAATAGTCTCCGCCGGGCGCAAACTCGGCGAAATCGTTGAATTCTTCATATTCGCCGGGTTCTTCCGCCATCGAAAGATTGGCAAATAACGTATATTTGCTAAGCCAAGCTAATTTGACGTCGCCGACGGGACCGTTGCGTTGTTTGGCGACGATGATTTCCGCCATTCCTCTTAGATTCTTTTCTTCCGCCTCTTCCTTTGTATGGTAATATTCTTCGCGATGTACGAACATCACGACGTCGGCGTCTTGTTCGATAGCGCCCGACTCGCGCAAGTGACTCAATCGCGGGCGATTGTCCTTCGACATTTCCGTCATACGATTCAACTGCGCAAGGCATAAGACGGGCACGTCCAGTTCTCGCGCCAATCCTTTGAGTCGACGCGCGATTTTAGCGACTTGCTCCTGACGCGAATCAAGAGAATTATCCGGCTCGATCAGTCCAAGATAGTCGATAATGATCAGACCAAGCCCTTCTTGACGCTTCAAACGTCTTGCGACGGCGCCGATTTCCGTCACGGTACGCGAAGGGGAGTCGTCGATATACAAAGGCGCGTCGCTTAACGCGGAAGCCGCGCGCCCGAAATTCTCTTGGTCTTTCTGGGAAAGGGAGCCGCGAAAATGATCCCCGGAAATCCGACCTCGACCGCTCAACATACGGAACGCAAGTTCGGTTTTCGCCATTTCCAAACTGAAAAACAGGACGGGCTCGCGAGCGACAACCGCGACGTTGTCCGCAATGTTCGTGGCGAACGCCGTCTTGCCCATTGAAGGACGCGCGGCAAGGATAATTAATTCGGAACCGTGAAGACCGCCAAGCATTTGATCAAGATCGGTAAAGCCGGTTCGAACGCCGTTGACCTCGCCCGACGCGCGCTGGTCGATTAAGTGAAAGACCTTCGGAATAAGATCCTTCATCGGTTCCAAAACGCCGGTCGAACGCTGGTCGTTAATCGCGAAAATGCGCTCTTCCGCCTGCGCGACAAGTTCTTTCGGCTGAATCGAAGGATCGTAAGCGTCGTTTAAAACGCGTTCGCACGTCTCGATGAGTTGGCGTCGCGTCGCGTTTTGCTGGACGATCTTCGCGTAATGAACCGCGTGCGCGGTCACCTGAACCGACGTCATCAACTCGGCAAGATACGCTTCGCCCCCTATCTCGACCAACTCGCCCGAAGAACGCAAACGCTCGACGAGCAACGTCAAGTCGATTCCCGTCGATTCCGCGTTCATCTCCAAAAGACAAGCGTAAATTCGACGGTGCTGATCCAAATAGAAATCGTTCGGACGAACGAGAACCGCCAAGTCGTCGCAAAGCCTAGGATCGAGCAAAATAGCGCCAATAACGCCGCGCTCCGCCTCCGCGTTGCAGGGCGGGGAACGGTCGAACGAAGACGAGGACGGAAGCTCCGTCTTCGCGCTCTGTTTGACGCTCTTTTTGGGCATTGCTCGACAAAATTACTATCTCTCAAACGTAAATAAATTGCGTCAAACCGAGCGAAACAACGCCGGACGTACGCAAAAAACCCTTGTTATTCTACACAAAAAAGTTTTTTTTTGAAGGGGAGCCGAAAGAATAAGCGATCGTCTCTCATACGAACGCCAAAACGAAAAGAGGCTCGAGAATCTGTTGAAACTCAGGGATTTTGACCGTTTGACAATCTCTCAAAATCCCGCGAATTACGCCGCCGTTTCGTCCGTCCACATTTCGCATTGGCGCAACACCGTTTTGATCGCGTCGTTCATATCTTCAGGCGGGTACTTGTATTTCTTCAACAAACGCTTCACCATACTACGCATTTCCGCTCGCGCGCTTTCTTTTTTTTGCCAATCGATCGTTCGGCTTCTGCGCAACGCGTCGGTCAGTTCCTTCGTCATCTGGATTAATACGCTTTGCGTATAAACGTCGCGAATGCCTTGAGGACTCGAAAGCGCGTCGTAAAACGCCAGTTCTTCGGCGGTTAGTCCGAGCTTGTTTCCTTCTTTTCCAGCTTCTGCGATCGCTCTTGCCAATGTCAGCAACTCTTGAATTACTTCTTCGTTGCTTATTAGTCCGTTGACGTATCGATTTAACGACCTTTGTATCAATTCGGAAAATTTCTCCGCTTTGACGAGATTCGTGCGACTATACGATTTAACTTCGTCCGCGATCAATTTCTTCAATAATTCGACGGCGACGTTTCGTTGTTTCATTCGCGAGATTTCTTCGAGAAATTTCTCGTCGAAAAGAGAAAAACTTGCGTCGGCGTCGGAAAACAAGTCGATAATCCCGTCGCTTTTCACGCTTTGCTTTAATAATTCGGAAATCTGCGCGTTAATTTCGCGCAACGACAAGCGCTTGTCGGAACCTTCGAGAATATGGCGAACGAGCGTAATTCGAACCGCTTCCATAAACGCCGCTTCTAAACGTCGCGGCTCGTCGACCATACTTCCGCACAACGAAAGAGCCTGACGCAACGCCAGCGCTTCGTTCGCAAATAGTTTTTGCGTTTTCTCGTCGTCGCGTTTGTTAATCTCTTGCGCGCTTTTACCGAGAAGAAAATCAACCGCGTCCATAATCGTTTTTCCGCGTTCAAGGGGCGAGCCGTTTTCAAAACCGGAATAGTCGAAACCGTGCAACAAATCGCGGCATATTTCGAGTTTTTCCTCAAAGATCGGGTAGGCGGTCGTCGCGACGTCGGTATCGCCGTAGTTTTTATTGTCTCGATCCGTGTATTCTTTCATCGCCGCTTTGAGCGCGGAAGCAAGACCGACGTAATCGACGACCAGTCCGCCCTCTTTATCTCGAAAAACGCGATTAACGCGCGCGATCGCCTGCATTAAATTATGCCCAACCATTAGTTTATAAACGTACATAGTCGACAAGGACGGAACGTCGAACCCGGTCAGCCACATGTCGACGACGATCGCGATCTTCAGCGGGGAGTCGTCGTCTTTAAAGCGACGCGCCAATTCTTCCTTATGCGCGTCGTTACCGATAATTTCGCGCCATTCTTCGGGATCGTCGTTGCCTTGAGTCATTACGACCCCGATTTTTTCCGTCCAATTAGGGCGCAATTCGAGTATTTTACGATAGATTTTCATCGCTATCGGGCGCGAATACGCCACGATCAGCGCCTTGCCCGTCAATAAATGCGCGCGGTGCGTTTCGTAATGCTCCAAAATATCGCGAACGAGCGAGTCGATCGTTTGATCGGCGCCGAGAATCGCGTCCATTCGACCAAGTTCTCGCTTGCTTTTTTCAAGAACCGTTCCGTCGACAAACGCTTCCATTCGCGCGTATTCTTGATCGATTTCTTTAAGCGTTTTCTCGTCAAGGCGCAACCTCATCGCGCGGCTCTCGTAATACACAGGGCGAGTCGCTCCGTCTTCGACCGCTTGGGTCATATCGTAGACGTCGACGTAATCCCCAAAAACTTCGCGCGTATCGCGGTCTTTCGCGGAAATAGGCGTGCCCGTAAAGCCTACGTAAGTCGCGTTGGGCAAAGCGTTGCGAACGCGACGAGCCGCGCCGACGATCAATTTCGCCTCTTCGGCGCCTTTTTCGCCCTTCATAACGACGCGTTCGGAAAGTCCGTATTGGCTACGATGCGCTTCGTCCGCGATTACGACGATATTTCGACGTTCCGAAAGAACTTCGGCGCTCTCCTCAAATTTTTGAATCGTCGTAAAGAAGACGCCGTTGGCGCGACGCCCCGCAAGCAATTCTTTTAAATGCTCGCGACTCTTCGCTTGGACGGGCGTTTGGCGCAAGAACTTCTTACAACGGCAAAACTGACCGTAAAGCTGATCGTCAAGGTCGTTGCGATCCGTCAAAACGACGATCGTAGGGCTTTCGAGCGCTTCTTGAAGACGTCGCGCGAAAAAGACCATCGACAACGATTTACCGCTGCCCTGAGTATGCCAAAAAACGCCCCCTTTGCCGTCGGTCGACGTCGCGCGTTTCGTCGATTCGATCGCCTTTTGAACCGCAAAATATTGATGATAGCCCGCAAGAATCTTCGACGTTCGTTTTCCGTCGTCGTTGAAGCATATGAAATCTTTGAGTATGTTGAGAAAACGACGTTTTTCGAACACGCCCTCGAAAAAAACGTCGAACGTCGCTATATTCGTTTTTTCATAGGAGCCGTCGACCGTCTTCCAAGACATATAACGGTCTTCGTTCGAAGTGATCGTGCCCGCTTTCGTCGTCGTCATATCGCTCGCGACGCAAAACGCGTTATATACGAAAAAAGACGGTATTTCCGCCATATAGTTTTTAAGTTGACGATAACCGGCGGAAACGTCCGTTTCTTCCCGCGTCGGAGATTTTAATTCGACGACGACAAGCGGAATACCGTTGACAAAGATCACGACGTCGGGGCGCTTTTTCGAGTTTTCAACAAACGTCCATTGAGTCGCGACGACAAATTCGTTGTTCTCCGGCGTCTGAAAATCGACGAGTTTAACGAGTCCGAAGCGTTCCTCGCCGTCGACGACGTATTTAACCGTTACCCCGTTTTGAAGATAGTCGGTAAACTTCTCGTTACGTTGAACCAACGAGCCGGTTTCTATATTTTGCACCTGATAAAGCGCGTCGGCGAGTCCGTCGGAAGGAACGCCGGGATTGATGCGCGCAAGAGCCGATTCAAAGGACGGCAAATAGAGAGGCTCGCGATAATCCCGCTCCGCCTCGGAACCGCTTAGCGACTCGTAACCGAGCGTCTCCGTAAAAAGCTGAACGATCGCCTTTTCGTATTCGGATTCTGAATAAGAGAAGGGCATTGCGGATACCTCCCAAAACACGGCGCCGACGCTATAACGCATCCGTTTCGAAAATAAACGCCTCTTTCCGCGAGTGGTTATTTCCATTTTGGAAATAACCACTCGCCGCCGTTTTGCTTGCTATTTTTCCCTATTTTAACATAGTCGAAAGGGAAAATCAAGCCTTTGACAATGAAACTTTTATAATACAAATGATAATTTATGCGCTTAAATTTCAACCTCGGAGACGTCTATTTCGCCTGACATCAGTTTGGGTAAGAGCGTATCACGTAGGGTTGTCAAGTTTTTTATTTCGAGGCAGTTTTTTTCAATTTCAAAAATTGCGGACCATGCAAGTTCTGAAAATTGGCGTATTAATCCGTTCTCTGCACGAGGAATCGGAAAGGAATTTATCATTTTCGTCGTAAGACTTCCACGAATACTATTTGAATTTGAAATTACTCTTAATTCTTCGTATCTGCTGTTCAAACTCCAGTAGATGAACGGCGTGCATATGTTATCAGAATGGACAACAATAATAGACTGATTTACGTATGTATTCGTTAAAAGCATCGAGGTTTGCCCTCTTGTATACCCTTGTCCGGCAGAAGCTATGACTACATCATATTTTGACGCCAGTTTTGTGGAAGAATTGTTGATACCTGCTTGTGTAATACTTTTTTCAGTATTAATGATATATTTCTGGGAAGTTTCTCCAGATGAAAGCCAATTATACTCGCCATTCCAAAATGAAGATTCACTTGTGGAAGGCGTACCCCCACTAAAAATTTTCTTGGCATAGTAACTTATTGTTGTAGTTTGTTCACATTTTCCAAACATTTCTCGGTAGAATGTTGTGAGAATATGATGTAAATTATCATTTATCGCTTTATTCTTGGCGATTTTTTCGTCTAATGACCTTAAACAACGAGCAATTTTACGTTGATATTTGATATTCGGTAATCTTATTTCAATAGAATTCAATATTTCTTGAGTTAGAAGTGGCTGGCTTGTTCCTATACTTCTGATATTCAAGTGCAAGCTTATGAAAAGATAGTAAATATACGCAATATCGCAAACATCTTTATTTTTAACGGCTATAGCGTTATCTGATACCCAACACATTGAAGGTTCGTAAAATACGCTACCGCAATACGCACCAACTCGACCAACAATTACCACGTTTTCAAAATTGGCACGATTAGTCAATCCCATAATGCCATTTCCTCCATATATGGGGATTTTTCCAGTACTATCTGCTGGTTTTTTCTTACCATTGGAAAGTTCAACAATGTTTTTGAGTTTTACGAATTCCCATTCGAGATAATTTCGTATTTTCGTATTTTTGCGAGTCTCAGCCCCTACCTCCAACTCAGAACTCATATCCAATTCCTTTCAACTGCTTGCGAATTTTTATTTCCAGCCATCGCGATTCTTCAAAGAACGTCCCCAATTCGGCGGCTTTCCAAGAATTCAACCAGTAAACGCTTACAAGTTTGGAGCGGAACCCCGCCGATAGGCGGGCGTGGAAGCCGCCGATTACATATCGGCGGACGCCTTCATAATCAAAAAACTTCGATTTTAAATGAACGTCATAATAACTGATCGTCGCGTTTTTACAGCGCCGTTGATACGTCTTTATTTTTCCTTGTCGTGCAATCAACGTTTTGCGAACCGACGCCATCCGCCGGTATATAACCGGCGGCTTCCACGCCCGCGTCTTACGACGCGGGGGTTCCGCTTTGTCGATTCTCACTCGGAGTCAAGCGCAACCGTCAAGTATTCCTTGACAGTTGAAATTTCCTCTAACTCGCGTTCTTTCAATATATTGGCAAAGTGAAGACTAACGTTTTGCTTCGAGGTCCCAAAAAGGTCTGCAATTTGCGCCTGCGTTAATCAAATCGCGAGAATCATTTCGAGCGAATAATAGACCGTCTCGTAATTTTTCCCATCGGTTGCAGTCGTCAAATAATGTTTGACAACTGAAAATTTATCTAACTCTTTTTCTTTTAGTATGTTGAGAGCGCGTTGACTTGCCGTTTGCTTCGAGGTCCCAAAAAGGTCTGCAATTTGCGCCTGCGTCAGCCAAACGGAGCCGTCGCGCGTCATTAACTGTACTTCGCCTCGTCCGTCGGGCTTTTTATATAGGATAATTCCAGTTTTGTCGGGCGTTTCGTTTGGAATATCAGAACTCATACCCAATTCCTTTCAACTGCTTGCGAATTTCCGTTTCGAGCCTTCGCGATTCGTCAAAGAGCGTCCCCAATTCAGAGGTCAGTCTTTTCATTTTTTCGTCGAAGGGCTCCCCGTCGTCTTGCCGTTCCTCAATTCCGACGTATCGACCGGGCGTTAAAACGAACTCCTGCTTTGCGATTTCTTCGGTCGTAACGACGGCGCTAAATCCCTTGACGTCCTCAAAATTTCCGTCGACGTAAGCGTCGTATGCGTCGGCGATTTTTCGAATATCTTCTTCGGTCAACTCGCGCAGTTTTCGGGTAACCATCGTTCCCAATTTGCGCGCGTCGACGAACAGCGTCTTCCCTTTTTGTTTCTTTTGACGCCCAAGGAACCATAGCGAAACGGGTATTTGCGTCGTATAGAACAACTGCGTCGGCATAGCGACGATACATTCGACCAAATCGGCTTCGATAATTTTTCGTCGAATCTCCCCTTCGCCGCCGGTTTGAGAGGAGAGCGACCCATTCGCCAGCACCATTCCCAACCGACCACGCGGGCTTAAATGGTAAATCATATGCTGAAGCCACGCGAAATTTGCGTTTCCCGCCGGGGGCAAGCCGAATTTCCAGCGAGGATCGTCTTTGAGTTTGTCGGCGCCCCAATCGGAAAGATTGAAGGGCGGATTCGCCATAATGTAGTCGGCCTTCGTCGTCGGGTGGCGGTCGTCGAAAAACGTGTCCGCCGCGTAATCTCCCAAATCGGCGTCGATTCTGCGAATCGCAAGATTCATTTTCGCCATTTTCCAAGTCGTCGGGTTGGAATCTTGCCCGTAGACGGAAACCTTGTTCAAGTTCCCGCCGTGATTTTCCACAAATTTTGCCGACTGAACGAACATTCCGCCGGAGCCGCAACAGGGATCGTAAACGCGCCCGTCAAAGGGACGCAGGACTTCGACTAGCGTTCGTACGACGCAAGACGGCGTGTAAAACTCGCCCGCCAGCTTTCCTTCTTGTTCCGCGAATTTCGAGAGGCAATATTCGTAAGTTCTTCCCAACAGATCCTTTTCAGCGGCACAGTCGGTAATTTTAACGTTGGTGAAAAGATCGACGACGTCGCCTAGTCGTCTTTTGTCGAGTTCGTCCCTTGAAAAATTCTTCGGCAAAATCCCCTTGAGGCGTTTGACGTTCGCTTCGTCGTTTTCGACGGCGCGCATAGCGTCGTCGATAACTTGCCCTATCTGTTCCGTGTGAGCGGCGGCGGCGACTACGTTCCACCTTGCTTCTTTTGGCACGAAAAAAATCTTTTTCAAAACGTACTCGTCGCGGTCTTCTTCGAAGCCGTCCCCTTCGGCGATAAGTTCCGCACGTCTCGCTTCAAAACTGTCGGAAATGTACTTCAAAAAGACGAGTCCTAGAACGACCGACTTATATTCGGACGCGTCGAGATTTCCGCGCAACACACAAGCCGCGTCCCAAATTTGCTTTTCAAATCCGACGTCGCTAGTATTTTTTTCAGCCATAATACGAAAACCGTACTTTCCTCGCTTTTCGAACGGCGAGTTCTAGTAAACTCGCCGCTCGAAGAATTCTTTTTGAATATCCTCTGTTTTTGTTCCAACGATATTTCTTGAACCTTGGTTCCGCGCGCTTCGTAAACGCCGCGTAAACGCGCGATTTGTTCAGGAATAAGTTCATACGAAGCCGCAGGGCGGTTCCCAAAAGCAAAGGAACGTTCCCGCAGTATTTTGACAAAACAAGGGGAAATCGTCAAGCCCGAGGGCGTATGTTTCGGCGACTTATCCTAATCTTACGACGACAAGACGTCGTTATAGCCAATCTCTTAAATCGTTTTTGGAATTTCGTTAAAATACAACAAATCTAACGATTTTCACAAAGTTTTTAAACGCGTCTCTTATTTTTTAAAAGCGAGGAAAGCGCCGCTAGTAAAAAAGCGCTTGCAAACGATTTCTTATCATAATATAATCAACGAAGCTAGAACGGAACTTAGCTCCGTTTAAGATCATAAGTTTGTTTACGCGCCAAACAATTCTCCCAGCGAAGGAAACAATTCGATGAAAGAGAAAAAATTAAAATTACTTGAAGTCGTTCGTAGCGTTCTGTTCGCGTCTACGTTCGCGTTCGTCTTTTCCGTAGCGACGGTCGACGCGCAAGTTGCAAACGCAAAAAAAGCGCCCGCCGCAACGGCGACGATAAAAGAAGGCGACGGCGATTGGGAAACGGTCGCCCAGTTCGTCAATTCGCAAACGCCGTTCGTCGTTCGAATCGATCTCGAGGGCGTCAATCTCGACCAAACGGGCGAATCGTTGACGGGCGTTTTTCACAAAATTATATCGAAAGTCGGTTTCGACGCAATTTCGGAAAGGCGTTGCGAGGAGGCGTTCGCCCGAACAGTCGCCTCGTCGGTCGTCGCGGGCAAGTTCGCTTTGACGGCGATTAGCGGCGGCGCGTCCTTGCCGAAAATTTACGTCGTCGGCTTTTTGACCGGCGACTCGATTCAATACGTCGGAGTCGTTCCAACGAAGGGCAAAGGTCTCGCGCAACTCGACGTATGGCGTAATTTGGTCGCGAAATACGAAGTCAAGTTGTACGAGCGCGACTCCTGCTTCATTTTCAATCCGACGCTCGAAGAGGAAGAACTCGACGAGTTGTTAAACGGTTTCAAAGCCGAGTCCAACCCGGCGATCCAAAAATTCTTTAGCGACGAGTCGGCGACCTTTGCCGCATACGTCGCAAAGTTTCCGTTGGAACGTATTTTAAAGGAACGCGGCGTAGAACTCGACAAGGCCTTTAACGAAGCCGAAGAAAAAGGCGTCGCGATTAGTCCGCTCTGGAACCTCTGCAAGGAAACCTTCGAAAACGCGGAAATTCTACTCGACCTAAATCAATTGACGTATTCCGAAGTCGTGACGTTCGCGGACGAAGAATCGGCGATCAACGCGCGTAAACAACTTGAATCGTTAATCGACGCGCTCGTAATCGCGCAGACGAGCGCCGCGAGCGATTCGTCCTTTATTACGGACAGTTTCGGGTTGCAGGATTTGTCGCGCGAACTGACAAGGGCGTCGATGCGCAAGGGGCTCCCGCGCGTCGAGGGAAATCGATTGGTCGACGATTCGACGAAATCATCGAGTCCGTCCATAGCGCATATCGGAATAGCGGTCGGCTTGTTATTGCCGGCGGTTCAAGCGGCGCGCAGCGCGTCTCGTCGAATGCAATGCACGGACAACTTAAAACAAATTATGCTGGCGGTTCATAATTTTCACGATACCAACGTGTCGTTGCCGCCCGCGTATACCGTCGACGCCGACGGCAAGCCGATGCATAGTTGGCGCGTTTACTTGTTGCCCTTCCTCGGAGAAGCCAAGCTTTACAGTCAAATCCGACTGAACGAGCCTTGGGACGGCGAGTGGAATTCGCAATTCCATTCGCAGACGCCCGCCGTTTATCGTTGTCCCAACGACGAAGACTTGCCCGAAGGAACGACGCGTTACGCGTTTGTCGTCGGCAAAAAGACGCCTTTCGACAAGCCGACGACCGTCGACGAAACCGGCTCTTTTTTGAAATCGAAGCGTCCTAATTTTGCGAGCATAACCGACGGACTGTCCAATACGATTTGCGTCGTCGAACGCAAAAAAGCGGTTTGTTGGATGAATCCGAATGAAGAGTTTGACGTCGAATCGCTGGAAAACGGATTCGACGACTCCAAAGACGACTGCTTGCAGAGTTCGCACGCTAGAGGCGCCCACGTCGGAATGTTCGACGGCGCCGTCCTTTTTGTTCCCGATTCGATTTCGGGCGAAACCCTCAAAGCGTTGGGAACGAAGAACGGGGGCGAAATAGTCTCACGGGAAGACCTTAAATCGCGGTAAAGCGCCAAAACGTCGAAACTTCAAGACGATCAAACGTTAATCGAGCCGTATAGAAAACAACTCTTCCCACAAAGGAAATACTACGATGAAATTGAGCAAATTAAAATTATTTGAAATCGTCCGTTTCTCGGCGTTTGCGTCGGTTCTCGCGTTCGTCTTTTCCGCCGTTACAGTCGACGCGCAGGTTACAAACGCTAAAAAAGCGCGCGCTAAAGTTGTAAAAAAGGCGCAAACTTCCGTTAAGGTTTCGACGACCAACACGAACGAAACCGATTGGGACGCGGTCGCCCCGTTTGTCAATTCGCAAACGCCCTTTGTCGTTCGCGTCGATCTCGCAGGAATCGATCTCGACCAGACGAGCGAATCGTTAAAACGCCTTTTCGACGTTTATTTAGAAAACGCCGGATTCGACGAAGATTCGAACGCGCGTTGCAAGGCTGCTTTTGAAAAAACGGTCGCTTCGTCGGTCGCCGCAGGCAAAGGCGCGTTGACGGCTTTTTGCAACGGAACGCCCTTGCCGCGCGTTTACGTAGTCGGCGTTTTGAACGACGACTCGTTGCAGTGGGTCGGCGTTGTCCCGACGAAAGGTAAGGGGGACGAAGAACGCGAAAAGTTGCGCGAATTGGGGTCAAACCTTCATTTCCAATTTTACGGACGCGAAG
>JAZUGM010000324.1:0-3626 GCA_045641205.1 Thermoguttaceae bacterium | reverse complement strand
TCGCGCGCTTCGCGCTCCGCAAGCCACGCTTGACGAACTTGAAGACGAATCGCGGACTCCGTTTCCTCGCGCGTTCGCGAGATCGACATAGCGTTTTGACGCGCCGCGTTTTGACGCGCTCGACTCGTTCCGCCGTCAAAGGGCGTCCAAACCATACCGACCGCCGCCGTTCCGTTCGAATTGTCCTTTAACGCTTCGTTTTCGTGATATAAGTACGCGCCCGTTGCGACGACTTGCGGCAAAACGTCCGCGCGCGCGACTTTCTCCTGTTCTTGCATCGCGCGAGACTCGTGTTGCAAAACGCGCAATTCGGCGCGCGTTCGAACGGCTCGAATCGTCAACTCGTCGAGATCGCCAAGCGGCGCGCCAAGTTCCGCGTCGGCAATTCCGACTTTGGAATCGAGCGGACGCCACAAAACGCGATTATACGCCGCTTCCGCCAAATTTTGGGCGTTCGCGACTCGAAGTTCCAACTGTTTCGCTTCCGCGTTCGCGACTTGCGCCGCCAAAACGACGTTGCGCGTGACGATTCCCACGTCGAGCGCGCGACGAGCGTCGTCAAGGTGCGCTTGCGTCGTTTGAACGCCTTCAAGCGCGACTTCGTGAAGTTGGCGCGTTCTTAACACCAAAAAATACGCTTCGGACGTCTCCGATTTGACCGCTTGTTCCCCGACGTCTTCGCCCGCTTCGATCGCCGCGGTCATCGCCTCCGCTTCGCGAGTCAACGCCTGAACGCGACCGCCGAGATACAAAGGAACCGTAACGGCGGTAGCCGACGTGGCAAACGCCTGATCCGCAAGAACGGATTCCGTTTTAAATTGCAAAGGAACGCCGACTGGAACCAAGCCGCCCAAATCGGAAAGATCGACCCCGGTCTCAAGCGTGGGACGGTTCGCCAAGCCGACGTAGGACGTCGCGTTTGTTATTTTAGGATTCGCCAGCGACCGCGCCGCATCCGCGTTCGAACGCGCCGCGTCCTTCTTCAAAGCGAGCGCGCGTTGAGTTCGACTTTCTTCAAGGGCGATGCGCATCGCGGTTTCAAGCGTCTCAAGGTTCTCCGTCCCCTGAAGAATCGCGGCGGCTTCTTGCAACTGTCGCGGAGGAACTTGAGCGCCGTTCGCAAAAGAGGCGTTAGGAACATTCGCGCGAGCGACGTCGCCGGGAACGAAGTTGACGGGAGCTATGTTTTCGGGCGTCGCGTTGGCGTTTGGAACGTTCGCGCGAGCGACGACGCCGACCGTCGCGCCTTCTCGCGAAGGCGTCGCGTTCGTTTGCGAAACGTTTGGAACGTTTTTCGGTATCGTCGTCGGCGCGGAAATAGCGCCCCTATTCGTTCGACGAGCGCTATTGACCGCCCTTCGGCTCTGGGAAAACGTCGAAGAAGCGCGCTCGGAATATCCGACCGTCGAAACGCCGTAAATCGAATTGACAAGCGTCCCTTGATCGCCGAACTTTCCACGACCGCTCGAATCGGCGACCGCATTCGAAAGATACGCGGAACTTTTCCAAGGACTAGGCGCTTGCGAATACGCTTTATCGGCAAAAAAAGAGCCCGTTAAACATAGCGCGACAATTAAACGCGAGAGGCGCGAACGTTTTTTTGTTCGAAGACGTTTGCTTATATAAATAGTCTTGTCGTTTTTCGCGTGTTTCATTTTCGTATTCCTTTTCCCAACGTCGCTACGATTCTATTTGCGGCGTTCGTTTCGAGACGTTCTTATGATCGTCTCTTTTGGAAAAATCGGCACGCTTTGACTTCTTTCTTCAATCATTATGTTAAAAGATAACAAATTTTCTTGTAGCGCGTATTAAAACGATTATTTTCAAAAATACGATAATGCCGACAAAGAAAGATTCTTACATTACCGCAACGCGCATATTTTCCCTTTTTTAACGTCGCGTATGAATCAAACAAATTTCGATCCAACTTTTATCGACGTATAAAAAGAACATTTTCAAAAAAAACGGAACCTTGGCAAAAAGCCGGGGTCAATACATAATAAGCATATGCCGAAAAGGTCGTTCGCGGAAAGATTCCAAGACGGCGGCGCCAAACGCCGAGTCGTGTTTTTCTGCGATCAAATAATCGCGACTTCTACGATAAGGAAAACCGCGATCGAAATCAGGATTGGACGAAATACGAAGACTCCCTCGATATTTCGAAATTAAGGAAAAGGACGTAAAATGAAAAAAGCTTTGTTAATCGCCCTGCTTGTCGCCTCGACGGCGACTATTTCGTTCGCGCAAGACCGCGACGCGAACCGACGCCAACGCGGCTTCCGCGGCAATTTTTTTGCCTCCGCGCGAACCGAAGACGGCAAAATCGATTTGTCTAAGTTGCCCGAGCAGACGCCTCAGGCGCGCAAACACGCTTTGAAAGCCGCCGACAAAGAGGGCGACGGATTCCTGAGCCGCGAAGAATTCCGCGCTATGACGCCTCGTCGCAACGGCGACGCGCCTAATAACGCTCAAGGTCGAAACGCGCGACAAAACGCGCGACAAGGCGACGGACCGAGACCCGACGCGCCGCGACCCTTTGGCGACGCCTTCAAAGACGGAAAATTGGAAATCGCCAAAGCGCCCGAAGGAATGCGAGAAGCCTTTAAAGCCGCCGACAAAGACGGCGACGGATTCCTGACTATGGAAGAAATGCGCGCTATGCCTCGTCCCGAAGGACGCCCCGGTTTCGGATTTGGAGCGCGCGATCCGCAAGCCGCGCCCCGTCCGTTTGGCGACGCTTTCAAGGACGGAAAAATTGAAATCGCCAAGTTGCCCGAACAGACTCCGAAACAGGTGAAAGACGCCTACGTCGCCGCCGATAAAGACTCCGACGGGTTCCTGACAATGGAAGAGTTGCGCGCTATGCCTCGTCCGAAGTTCGCCTTCCCCGAAGGCAAAAAACCCGCCTTCATTAACGACGACAACGCGTTCGTCGTTGAAAAGGTCGTCGAAGCGATCAAAGGGTGCGATAAGAACGGCGACGGAATCATCGACGAAGCGGAACAAAAAGAAGCCGCAAAGTATATTCGCGAAAACTTCGGACCGTCCTTCAATATGTTCCTGAACGGCGTTCTTAGCGATCGTCAAGGATTTGGGTTCGGATTTGGACAAGGTTTTGGCGGAGGTTTCGGACCTCAAGGTTTCGGTCCTGGATTTGGGCAAGGATTTGGCGGCGGTTTCGGTCCTCAAGGCTTTGGTCCACGCCCCAACGCGCCTCAAACGCGATTCCCTAGATAATCGATTTTAAGCACGCATACTCTCGCGCCTGAGAGTAGGCTTTCGACTCGTTCGCGAGTCGGAACTTCTTTCGACAAAGATAAAACGGGTTGACTTGTCGAAAGAAGCCGACGTTCGCCGCGTGGGGTTTCCCTTGCGGCGAACGTTTTTTTATACGCCCGTTCGCAGAACGGAAAACCGCCGAATGAAATTGAGCGGCTAAGTTGGAAAAATTACGCGCGGGAAATCCACAAAATTTCTCAAAAAACGATTTGCCCTTTCCCCTATGTTATATTACAATCAACGCAACCTGACATAAAGGAACCCAAAGATGCAAATCGCCGATTTACTCGCCAATTTCCGCCAAATCGCAACGACGCCGAAAGAACAAGGCGACCTTTTCGAAGAAC
>JAZUGM010000323.1:0-2576 GCA_045641205.1 Thermoguttaceae bacterium | reverse complement strand
AACAAATACGACGGTTTGTACGCTTTCTTCGAAGAAGAAATTACGGAATTTCGCGAAAAGGAAGGCGCGGTTCTTTACGAAAAAGGAAGGGACGACGGGATTCAAACAGGGATTTATAATACGATTTTTCGCAATCTTCAGACGAAATACGGCGCTAATTCTATTTCAAGAAGGTTGAGCGACAAAATCGACGAGATTAACTACTATCCCGCGCTTGAAGAAATTCAAACCGCCGTTTTGACGACGCCTTCTCTTGCCGCCTTTAAACGCGAGGTCGACAAGATCGCCAAACGCTACGAAGCGGAAATTCAAGAACGACGTTGATAGAAACGACGTAATCGTCCGTAGAACGAGCGCGTTGAAGTCGTCGGGATTGCCGTTGCGCGTCTTTTCACGCGACGGTTTCAATTAACGTTTTTGTTTGAAATCAGCGCGTCGTCGGAAGTTCCAAATTATGATCGTATTCCGGCGTTCGAGAACGTTGTAATAGAAAGTATTGGAAGAAACAACTTGAAAGAAAACAAGAATGAAGAAAACGGCGCGCCTCTGAACGTCGTGTTATATGAGCCCGAAATTGCGGCGAACGTCGGAGCGATCGGACGAACGTGCGTCGGTTTAGGCGCGAAATTATGGCTGATCGAGCCGTTGGGGTTTCAAATTGACGATCGTAAATTAAAGCGCGCGGGGCTCGATTATTGGCCTAATCTCGATTGGGAGACGGTTCCGAATTGGGATAGCCTCAAGCGAAGAATTGCGGAAACAAAGGGTAAGCCCGAGTTGGAACGGCGCTTTTATTACCTGACAAAAAAGGGCGCGAGAAACTACGATTCCGTTTCTTTTCGTTGGGGCGACGTCGTTGTTTTTGGTCCCGAGTCGCGCGGCTTGCCCGAGTCGTTTGTCGCGGACGAAACGAGAACGTTAAGAATCCCGATTAGACCGCAAATTCGTTCGTTAAATTTAAGCGTAAGCGTGGCGATCGTCGGTTTTGAAGCGAGAAGACAATTACAATTTTGACCAATACGTAAGAACCAATACGCTCTAAGCAACAAAAAAGCCTTCCCTAAAGGAAGGCTTTTAAACTATCGTCAAGTGGAGGATAACGGGTTCGAACCGATGACCTCATGGCTGCCAGCCATACGCTCTCCCAACTGAGCTAATCCCCCGAAAAATCAAGACCAAGGAAAGTGGAGGATAACGGGTTCGAACCGATGACCTCATGGCTGCCAGCCATACGCTCTCCCAACTGAGCTAATCCCCCAGAAACGAACAATCTCCAAGGTCTTGAAATGGAGGATAACGGGTTCGAACCGATGACCTCATGGCTGCCAGCCATACGCTCTCCCAACTGAGCTAATCCCCCAACTCTCGATCAACCAATCTTTCGACCGACCAATCTTCAAATTTCAAGAGAAGTATAACGCCTTATTCCGTTCCGTCAACCTTCTTTTTTAAAATTTGTTTTTTTTCGCTTAAAACAGACGCGATCGTTTATGGAAAGTTATGCAAAGATTCCAAACGACGATCACGCAACGGAGGCGGAATTACGAATCCCGCGAATTAAAAACGCCAACGATCCGACAACGGTAAGCCGCAGAATGAAATTCGGCGGTTGGTATTCACCCCCAAAACAACGATTTCAGGCGTGTTTCCGCGCAGTTCTTGCGTTTACTATCCAAAAACCACGCCTCTACGGGCGTTTTTAACCGAAAGCGCAAAATTTACGTCGTCCATCCTTCCAACCTAACCGCCGCATTATATGCGGCGGCTTACCGTGAACGATTATTTTAAAAGTTATTCCGCCGCGTTGAAGAAGAAACGACTTTCCGGCGCGACGTCTCCCGTCGTATAGAGGTCTTCGACCTTGATTTCTCCGACGAAATTATCGAGCCACTTGAATTCAAGGTCGTTGAAAGTCGCGCTTGTCGTCAAACCTAACGCGTCAAAGGAAACGGCGAACATAATTTCGTTCTTTTCCGCTTTGTATGCGACGGCGCCGGAATCTTTCCAGCTCCAATCTTCGATTTTGTCGCCGTCAAATTTTGCCAACGACGCTTTAGTTCCGTCGTACTTGGCGCCGATCAGCACGTCGCCGCCGACGAATCCAGAATTGAGGTTCTTGTCGACGTTCAACAGTAGGCAAAGTCCGTCGAGCGCGTCGGCTTTAATATCCGCGTTCGTTTTTGCATAGAAATAGAAATTCTTATCGTCGCGCGTCGCTTTGAACTCCACGAAATCGTTGCGTCCCGTTTCGTTGACGTAATGCGTTTGACCGGCGCCGGAGAAATCGCGCTTGACGGTCTCGTTACGCCAATCGGCAAACTTTAAGTCGACGTCTTGCCACTGTTCGAACCCGCCGTTCAGGTCGATCGTCTTTTTCGCGGTAAATTTCGGAAGAGCGGGCGCGCCCTTGTATTTGCGAATACCGTCGACCGCTTGCAAATAATAGGCGTCGAGATGTCCGCCCTTCATGGGCACAATGTCGCGACTATATTCGCGATTATATTGATCGACAAAGACGCCTCGACCGTCGCCGTAGTCCCAACGTCCGGCGATCCATTCGTTCCACCCGGTGATCA
>JAZUGM010000322.1:0-48518 GCA_045641205.1 Thermoguttaceae bacterium | reverse complement strand
CCCGCTCCGGCTGAACCTGCGCCCGCTCCGGCTGAACCTGCGCCCGCTCCGGCTGAACCTGCGCCCGCTCCGGCTGAACCTGCGCCCGCTCCGGCTGAACCTCAAAAGCCGGTTGCGACGCCTTCCGCCGAGCCGGTCGTTCCTGCGGAACAAACTTTCAGTTCGAACGAATCGCAAGTTGGAGCCGAGCAAGAAGCGCTTAACGCCGGTAATAAGAACGCGTTTACCATTGGAGATCACGGAGTCTATATGACGGTGATTCCGATCAAACGCGTCTCTATTAGCACGGCCAATTCGATTTTGACCAATATGATTCCAGGTCTGGACGTTACGATCGACTATGCGTCGCCCTCGCTTGTCGTCTACGGCTCGAAATCAGCGGTCGACTCGGCTGTTCAACTGGCGGCGCGTTTGGAAGGACAGCTTGACTACGTTTTGGAAATCGTCGATTTGACAAAGGAACTGCCGACCGAAGTCGTCTCCGCGTTGCCTCGAATCGAGCCGCGCGTCGTTTCGACTTATGATCGCGCAAATCAACGCATAATTCTTTCGGGTAGTCCCGCCGACGTCGCGAGAATGAAAGTTTACGTCGCTCAAATTCAAAATTCGACGACCGACGAGAAGGACGGCGTGTTCTATCTCGACGTCGAACGCGACGTCCCGAATCAGGTTCAAGATTACGTCAAGCGCGCCGTTCCCGGTTCTGAAATTTCCTACGACGGTTCAAACCGCCGTTTCACAATCGTAGGCACGCCGACGGAACAACTTGCGGCGGCGAAACTATTGACGGACGCCGTGCAAAACTTGCCTCCTGAGAACGAAACGCGCTACTACAAATTTGCCGACCAAGTTTCTGATCGCGTGATCGATTTGATCAAAGAACGCGTCAAAAATCTTCAGACGATCGAACGAGACAAATTAAATTCCGGCGTCTTACGTGTCGTTGGAAAGCCGTTCCAACACGAAGAAGTCGCTAAAGTCGTCGAAGAATTGAAGACCGATTATCCGTTCGAAGATCAAAACACGTTCGTTTCCTACCAGACGACGAAGGAAGTTCGCGCGCGTTTCGACCAAGTTAGAGACGATTTCACCAGAGAACACGGTTCGATTAAGATTCTGCAAGACAATTCGACCAATTCGTTCGCAGTCTGGGCGTTGCCCGCGCAACACGAAGCGTTGAAAAAATTGCTGGATCAACTAGGTTCGGTGGAATCCGGCGAAAAAGAAACGGCGACGCTCTATACGCCTAAGCACATCGACGCGGCGACCCTAGTCTCCATTTTAAAAGACTTGCAACCGAACTTAACGATCGTGAACGACACGATAAACGATCGACTTATATTGCGCGGCGTCGCAAGCGAGTTGAAAGAAGCGCAAACGACGCTTGAAACGCTCGACGTCTTGGAAAAAGACGGCGTAGAACGATTCTTCAAGTCCTATCCTATTAAGGGATTTTACAGTTACGACGGCGTAGGGTCGTATTATTCGCCTTCGTATTACGTTCGCGACATAAGCAAATTGGCGCCGGCCGCGCGTATAACTTACGATTACTATAATCAAGCGCTAGTCGTATGGGGCACGGCGGAAGAACACGAAATCGTCGAGAAGGCGGTTCAAAACCTAGCCGACAACAACGCGATCGAAAAACGCGTGCTTCGTTGGCAAATTAGACGCAACAACTATTCGACGTTGACGTCGCAAATTGCCGCCGTCTATCCCGGCGCGACGCCCGTTTACGATTCCGCCTCCAATTCGTTGATTATTCGAACCTCGAACCTTGTCAATTTAGAAGCCGTTCGCGAGTTGCTCGAATTGCTCGACCCAGAAGAAGCGTCGGAATTTGACGCCGTTCTTGAATATTACGACGCCGGGGCTTCGCCTTCTTCCGATCTCGTCGAGGCGGTTAAGGCTTTGGTTCCCAATGCATCGCTCGTTCAGACCGACGCGAAAAACAAGCAGTTGCTTGTCATCGCCAAGCCGGCGGAACAAAAAATTGTGGCGGACAATATCGGACGACTCGCCAAAACCTACGGTTCCTCTGATTTGCGCCTGATTCCGTATCCCGTTTACGGTATGAAAGTCGCGGAACTCGTAAGTTCGATGGAATCCGCCTATCCTTCGGCGTCCTTCGAAGCGGATACGCGCGGAAGTAGAATTCTTGCGCGCGCCACGCTTGAAGACCATGTGAAAATTTCCGAAGAAATCGCGCGCGTCAATTCTGATTCGGGCGAAATCGCCAATCCCAACGATCCCGAAGAATTGCAGTACGCGCCCGGTCCTCGCGTCGTCGTTTACGAATTAGACGAACCGACCGCCGCGATGCAAATTCGCGGAGTCGTCGCCAATCTGTTTCCTGAAGCCGAGGTCTTCGGAGGACAAAACTATTATCGTACCGCCGGACAAAAAGAACGCGTGACCGTCCTTGCGAACGCCCGCGAACAGAAAATGATCAAATCGATCGTCGAAACGTTCAACAAGAAGGACGAAAAAGACGAATTGCAATTCGCCGTCTATCCGTTCGGAGAAGCCGACGCTTCGACCGTCGACGTTTTGATTGGCAACGTCGTCCCCGACGCGATGGCGATTCCCAGTTCGCCAAGCGGTACGCGCAACGATCCGCAAACGCGCTATCAGCAACGCCAGATGATAAATCAAATGCGTCAACAGCGTCGTTACGGAGGCTATGGCGGAGGAGCCAATCCTAACGCTTCGATTCCGTTCTATCGTCTTGACGAAACCAACAAACTTGTCGCGCTTTTCGCAAAAGAGGAAGCTCACCAACAAATTAGAGAAGCGATCGAAAAATTGGCGTCGTTGTCGACGGAAGAAGTCAAGTCGATTACGAAAGTCTATCGTCTCGCCACGCCCTTGGCGTATTACGTTGCAAACGCGATGAGAACGTCGTTTCCGACCGTCACGCCTATGGCTCCGACAAATTTCGAATTAATCGTTATTGGTCCTCAAGTCGAAATGGAAAAAGTCGACGAATTCTTAAGTAGTATCATCGACGGCGGCGATTTCGACAAAGGGTCGACGCGAATGCGCCTGTTCACGTTGCCAGAAGAGGCGGGTTATGGACGCGACCGAATGGTCAACATTATCAATGCAAACTTTTCGGCTTACGGAACCTACGCGTATCCGGGCGCAGTCGGCAATCAAGTTATTGTCTGGGGCGTCGACGAGTCTCTTGACCGCGTTGGAAAGTTTATCGACGAAATAGTCAAGACGCCAAACGACGAAACGTTCGTTACCTATCCGATCGTCAACGTCGATCTTACGCTCGCGACGACTTTTTTCTCCAAAATTTGTCCCAACCTTGAAATTACGCCGGACGCAACGCGCAAAGCGTTGATCGTCCGCGGAACTCCTTTGCAACACGCCGCGCTCAAAAAGGCGTTGGAATCGTTCGACAAACCGGCGGAAGAGGGCAATAAGTTATGCGTCGCGACGTACACTTGGGACGACTCTTATTCTTATTGGCCGGTTTACGCGGAATTACGCGCGCACTTTATACCGATCGGAGCGACGGTCGTGCCCGCGTCGGACGTGTACGAATTCGTGATCACTGCGACGGAAGCCGACCAAGAGACGATCGCGAAGTATCTTGAAATGCGCCGCAAAGATCAGGCGGAACGCAGTTACCAGCTTCGTTCGTACTATTTGCAACGCGTCAATTTCACGAAAGTCGTTCAGATTTGTCCGACCTTAATTCCGCGCGCGGCAGTCTATCCGGGCAAGGGCGCCAACGAAATCTTCGTCGTCGCGACTCCGCTCGACCACGCGAAATTCGAAGCGATGTTGTCGCAACTAGAAACGACGCCTGAAGGCAAAAACGCGGACGGGTTACAAGCCAAGATTTTTCCGACGTCCGCTTACGCCGCAAACGTTGCTATCGGTATTTTGCAACCGCAGTTGCCCGGCGTCGTAATGTATCCTTTGACGAACGAACGAATACTCGTCTGGGGGAGCGAATCCGATTTCGCTTACGTCGAGAAGGCGTTAAAGGTAGTCGGCGAAGCCTTCCCGCAACCCGTGTTGAAAAAGTATCCGTTGTTGCACTTGCGTTTGCAAGACGTCCTTGGAACTTGTTCTTACAAATTTGCGGCGCAAGGCACGTTCTTCTCGTCCACGTCCGGCGATTTAATGTGCTTGGCGTCGGAAGAGATTCAAGCCGAAGTCGCCAAGATGTTGCAAGAACTCGACGTCGAGCCGTCGGACGATTCGCGATATACGCCCGTTGCTTACGATATTAGCGACATACCAGTCGCATCGCATCCTTACGTCGCGTCGACGATCGCGCAAATCGAACCGGAAGCGTTGCAATTTCCAACGACGACGCCGGGTTATATCGTGATTTACGCTCGTCCGGCGCATCACAAGAAGATTCGCGAAGTCGTCGACGCGTTGCTCAAAGAACGACCCGACCTCAAACAAAGAATGGTCGCGTATACCGTTCGACGTTTGACCTTGCCTCAACTTTCCGCGTTGTTATTGCCCCTTTACCCGAATATTAAAATCGGCGCGGGCACGAGCGAAAATCAAATTATCATCCTCGCCAAAGAATCCGAACACGAGAAAATCGCCGAATTGGTTTCTCAGCTCAACAAAGAAAGAGACGACGGACAAACCGCGCGCGTTTATCGCTTAAAGAATTCGCAACTCAGCGTCGCGCGTCAAGCGATTATGACAATGTATCCCTTGGCGACGGTCGTTATCGATCAGATGTCCCGTTCCGTCTTGGTCAAAGCCTATGAAGACGAACACGCCAAAATTGCGCAGTTAGTCGAAGAAATCGACGAAAAAGACCCCGAACGAAACACCTCGTTTAAAGTTTTCAATATCGGCTCGCTCAATTTCTCGCGTCTGGTCGCGGCGTTGCGCAATTTCTACTCGGGCGATCCCGCGTTCCAAGTTCAACTAGATTCTTCCAGTCAATGCTTGATTGTGCGCGGAACGTCGATCCAACATAAGGCGGTGGAAGATTTAATCGAAGAAGTTCGAGCGGGCGGTCTTGCCGATCCAGACGCGTATATGCAAACGTACACGCTCAAAAACCAGTCGACGCTCACTTCGTTGTACTCGATTTTCTACGAACAGGGACGCGACATCAATATGTATCGCGACTATTCGACCGGAAAACTCGTCGTCATTGGTCGACCTGAAGAACACAAAATGGTTCAAGACGTCTTAGACGTCGTGGCGCCCGAAGAAACGGAACTTGCCGTCTTCGACTTGGTCTACGTCGATCCGTCGACGGCGCGTCAAGTGTTCGGTATGATCGAGACGGACGGAACCTACGTCGACGCGCGATTTGACGCTAATTCCAATCAGTTGTTCGTTCGCGCTACTCCGTCGAAATTGGAAGAAATTCGTAAGGTCTTGATTCAAATGGGAGAAAAAGACCTCGAAAAAATGAAGCCTTTCGTTGAAACGACCGAAAAAGGCGCGGCGGAAACCGACGGAAAAAGGATTTATTTGCGCGACAACCTTGTCGGCGCGACCAATCGTCCCTTCAAACAGGAGACGACGCCGATCGACGTTACCAAACTCGAGCCCGTCAAATCGAGCGATTCGCAAGAAAACGCGCCCGTCGACGTAACCGCGCCTAAACAAGAAAACACGGCGCCCACGTTAAAAGTTGAAGAAACGTCGAATTCTATGCGAACCGTTACGATTAGCGGAGGAGACGTCGCCGGTATCGTCGACAAAGCCGTCAAAAAATGGGAAAGAGATAATCCGATCACCGTATTGCAGGGGGACGGCGGATTAATTCAAGAAAAGAATCCGACTACGGAAGAACCCAAAGCGGAAGTTCCGGCGACGCCCGCGCCTGCGGCGGAAGAGCCAAAGGCGGAAGCTCCGGCGACGCCCGCGCCTGCGGAGAAAGAGCCAAAGGCGGAAGCTCCGGCGACGCCCGCGTCCGATTCGACGGAGGAGGCGCCCAAGGCGGAAGAATCGACGCCGGGAACGTCCGCCAAAGAAGTCTCTTTCAACGTTTCGCCGCTTTTTTTTTCGCTTAATCGTTCGTTGTTGAGAAGAGCCGCGTTTGGCGCGTTGTTTCTCGACGACGAGGAAGTCGACGCGCAAGACGTAGAAAACGCGACGATTCAAACGACCGACGAGGTTGCGACGAGGGAAAGCGCGACTGCGGAAAAAACGATCGAAGGCGCGGTTCCCGTCGCGCCGGGCGTTTACGTTGTCGTCAATCCCGACGGTTCGTTGCTGATTTCTTCGAGCGACGAAGCGGCGCTCGAGGAATTTCAACATAATTTATCGGCGGTCGTCGACGAAATGAAGGGCGCGTCTTCCGACGACGCTACTTCAAACGAAAGTTTAGTCAAAGAGAACGAAGAATTGACGGAAGAGTCCGAAAACGATCCGGCAAATCCGAATTCCTTGAATTACTTGTCCTATATGACGGAGGAAAACCTCGCGAAAGCTAAAGAACGCGTTCTGTTGGAAAGCCGCAACTACACGGTTTTCAAAGTGGAAAACGTCGGCGTTTCGCAGCTGGTTCCTCGTCTGCAAACGTACCTCGCTGATCGAATTAGTCGCAATAATCGCGGCGCTTACGGCGATTATTACTCGTCGTCTGGAATTTACTTGCAAACGATAGGCGCGTCGAACGCGTTGTCGTTTCAGCCCGACGTCGCGTTGAACACGTTGATGGTTTACGGGTCGAAGGCGGATCGCGACGCCGTTGGCGCTATGATCGTTCTTTTGGACGACGTAGATTTGTTCCCGCAACCGATCACCAAGCCGTATAAAATCAAGGTGGAAAACACGTCGACTTTGCGTATGGCTCAACAAGTGTTGAGCGCGTTTTCGCGCAAATTCCAAACGACGCTGTTGCCCGGCAATCTTTCTCCGCGAATCTCTCCTAATCCGACGACAAGTTGCATCGAGGTTTACGCCCCTGAAGCGCTGGCAAAAGAAATTGAAGAATACGTCAAAGAAGTCGACAAGGAGATTTTGGAAGAAAGCGTTCGAAAAGTGCGCGTCGTCGAACTGAAATCGATCAACTCGAAAGTCCTCACGTCGTACTTAACGAATTTACGTTCGAATCAAACGGCTAACACAATGCTTTCAACGCCCTATATCGGCGGAACGCAACCTTTCATCCCGCAACCGTTTGGCAATATGGGAATGAATCCGATGTATAACGCCGGAAACCGCGCTCGATACCAAATGATGCAAGGTATGGGCGGTATGTATGGTCAAGGACGTAATCGTGGGTTCTGATTAACTCGAGTCGTTATAACGCGTCCCAACGACGTCAAGCCGAAATAGAGCCCGCGCGAATCTATTTCGGCTTTTTTACTTACGTTACCGAAGAATTCTTTTTTAAAATAAACACGGCGAATCTTATGCAACGCGTACCCTATACTCCGGCTGATTTTTCAAAAAACCCTTTGATGTTCTATTACGAAGTAACTCGCGCTTGCGATTTGGTATGCAAACATTGCCGCGCATCGGCGCAAGAATCGGCGGCGCCCGACGAATTGTCGACTGAAAACGCGCTGGCGTTGCTCGAAGACGTCGTGCGTTTTCCGCGCAAGCCGACGATCTGCTTCACGGGCGGCGATCCGCTCAAACGTTCCGACCTCTTCCAACTGATCCGTCGTGCGACGGATTTAGGCATAGGCTCGGCGCTGACGCCCTCCGCGACGCCCTTGGCGACGTTCGACGCCTTCAAACAAGCAAAAGAATCGGGCGTCTCCGCGATCGGACTCAGCATCGACGGACCAAATTCCGAAGTCCACGACGCGTTTAGAGGATTCGACGGCAGTTTTAAGAAAGCGCTAGAAATGTTGCAATACGCGCGCGATCTGGAATTGCCCGTCCAAGTCAACACGTCGATCACGCGCCGAAACGCCAATTTAATCGACGCTATCGCCGATATGTTGGAAGATAAAGGCGTTATGATGTGGTCGGTCTTTTTCCTTGTGCCGGTGGGACGAGGCGTCGAGGAAGAACGCATATCTCCGGCGGAATATCGCGAAGTCTTCGCCAAACTCTACAAACGCTCGCAAAGCGCGCCCTTCTCCGTTAAAACGACGGAAGCGCCACATTACCGTCGATTTGTCTTAGAACAAGGCGGCGATCCGCTAGCCGCGCCGAAAACGCGCCCAAGTTTTCCAAAATCCGCCTTTGCCGCCGCGATGAAAGTCCAGCCGCAAAACGTCGAACTATCCAAAGAAGCGTCGGACGCGGTTGGAAGAGGACGCCGCGCGCGCGCGCCGTTAGGAATTACCGACGGACGAGGAATTATGTTCGTAGGGCATAACGGAGAAATTACGCCCGCCGGATTCTTACCGATCGTCTGCGGACGGTTCCCAAAAGATTCCGTCGTCGACGTCTACCAAAATCACCCGTTGTTTAAAGCGTTGCAAGACCCCGACAATTATAAAGGCGTTTGCGGCAAGTGTTCCTACAGGCACGTTTGCGGAGGAAGTCGCGCGCGCGCCTATGCCGTTACCGGCGATCCGTTGGAATCGGAACCCGATTGCGATTTTGAAAATAGGTAAAGCGATCTATTAAAAAAAGAACGCCGCCTCTAAAACAAAGGATTCCATAGAAGCGGCGTTTAAAGCAAGTTTATTCGCCGAACCTTACTTCAAACGTTTCCCAATACTTCCTATCGGTCGTATAAGGATCAAGCGGCTGTTTTTCGTCCCAATCTTCGGGCAAGACTCCGTATCGCTTCATCTCGCGGACATACGCCGGATTAGGAACGAAAGGTTCCATGCCGAAACGGTTGCTTTCGTGCAAAATATAGTCGCGTCCGCGTTGAACGCCCGCTAGGATCGTTTGATAATCGGGATCGTCGACGTCTTCGAAGACGGGCTTTTGCGTTCCGTCAGGCGTCGTTTCAACGCACTTGCCAAACCCGCCCTTCTCTTTTGCCAAGGGCGCGCGCAAGATTTTTGATTTTTCGGGTCGGGATAAATTATAATAGTCGACGCGTTTAATATAACGTTCGTACTGGTGAACGTCCTCGCGATCTTCCGACATAGTATGAGGCAAATTCTTAGCAACGTCGGTCGGCGTATGGCAACCGTCGCAACGACGTTCGATCGTCGCCTTCATCGCCGCAGTTTCCTGCCAGTCTTTGTCGTTGTGCGTATTGACGTTTTTATAGAACCAGCCGATTAGCCCCGTTCCGTTTGCGGCGTACGTGCCCGCGTAGGGCGCGCCCGTTTCTAGCCAGAAGCGAACAATTTTCTTTTCCGCGTCGGTAAATTGAGCGCCATGATGATTTTCGCAGATCATTTTGTAGAGCGAACTTGCCTGACTGCCGATCGCGTAAGGTTCAAAATCGCTCATAGGTCGATTACGATTGTCGCCCAGCATATTGCGCCGCGAAATCTCCCAATAACTGCGATTATAGAGCGGAGTCCAGTCGCCCGTCAAATCGACGCCGCCATCCGTTCGATCGGCGTTGTGACATTCGACGCAATGCTTGTCGAACAGCGGCTGAATATCGCGCATAAAATCGAAGACGTCGGGGACGTCGTCGATCGGCTTGGGCGCGACCGCTTTGCTTGCGACGTCGAAGACGTTTTTGTTAAATTCCGCGCCCGGCGCTTCAGTGCGCGTTTCGTGGCAACCTATGCACGAGGTCGTCTCGCCCGGCATAACGGACGTAAAGCTGTGCATACGTTTTACGGCGCGTCCCTCGCCGTCTAGCGCGACAAACAACACGCTACGATTTGCGGGCAACTTAATTGCCGCCGCGCCCTCGGGCGTAACGGGTACGGTTCCCAGAATTCGTTCAAGAGTAAACGTGCCTTTATAAGACGCCATGTCCATACCGCCGGAATAATGAATCGGCTCCGGTAACGTCTCCAACACAAGGAGTTCCTTGACGGTTCCGCGCGGTACGTCCTTCATACGTCGTCCGGCGTAAATATCGGATAAAATCAGCGTTCCCGTCGTTCCTTTTAAATCGGTGGAATCGGCAATCAACGGCTCGCGCTCGCGTTTGATAATCGGACGAGGCTCCTGAATCCAGAAATCTTTTTTCTTTTCGTCGCTTGGCAATTCGTAAACGATCTCTTCGCGCCCTCGATCGTCGAGCAAAACAAGCGCGCTTTTCTTTGCCGCCATAAATTCCGATTCTGAAAACGCCCAAGGGTCGGAATGAACGTCCCCTTTGGAAACGTACTTCGCGGCGGAAAAATCGTCGGGACCAAGTTTCGGATCGATTACCGTTACGCGTCCGTAATGCTCGCGTAGTCCGTGTCCCGGAGCGATCGTCGCGACGACTTTATCGCTACCCGGTATCGGCTTGACGCCAATAAAGAGCATATATTTGAACTGATTACCGAACAAGGTCGTCTGGCGCGTTCCGTCGGGATTCATCGTCCAAAGGTGATGATACGTAACCTGTTCGCGGTCGACGTATTCCCAACGCGTATAGGCTAATTGACCGTTGTTAAGAACCCAAGGCTCGTTGTCCTGTTCGACGTTTGCCGACAAGGGCCGCGGATTCTCGCCGTTTGGTCCGCAACGATAGATCGTCGCGACGGAAGTCAGCCAGCATTGAACGAAACGATTGCAACGCGACGAACAAAAAACTATGTCGCCGTCGGGCAAATAACACGCTTCTATGTCGTCGTAATCACCAAACGTAATTTGACGCAAGCCGGTTCCGTCGACGTTGATTTCATAAAGATTGTAATGTTCCGAATCGCTTTTCAAGTAAGAAAACAGTATCTTCTCGCCGTCGTAATGAACGACGGGATCGCGCACGGAACCGCGCGAGTCTTCCAGTAACGTTCGAACTTCTTTCGTTTCAAGATTCAAAACGCGCAAAGCGCCTCCGTCGTGCGGATGAAAAGGACGATCAGAATCGTCCGCCGCCGCGTAATAACCGAAATTGGCGTACCAATGCCCGTCGATACTCGGCTTGCGAACGGTAAAGACGATTTCGTCGACTCCGCTCATACCTTCGGCGCGAAAATCTTTCAACAAATCAACGGGCGGGGGCGGCGGAAGTTGTTTAAGCGGCGCTTTCTTCTCGCGCAACGCCACGTAGTCGTAATAGAGCCAACTGCCGTCTTCTAGGGCAATTTCCAGCACGTTGGTTCCTTGCTTGACGGCGCCCGACGGAACTTCAATTAAAACGGACTCAAATTTTCCGACGCCAGTTTCTATGTCAAGTTGACCGGGCGAGTCTATGTTCACTATCGGCTGGCGTATTTTTTCCGAAGCGACGCCGTTAGTCGTAACGCAAATGAGCGACGGTTCCGTCCAATGAGAAAAATCGATCCCCACGACCAAATAAAGAGGCGCGGAATCGTAGTCGCGCGGCGACTCGAATTGAATCTCCAACGCGTAACGATAACCTAATCCGTTGTATTCGCGCGTACTAAAATGACGCGCAGGCCACAGCTTGTCGGGCGTTTCGCCGATTACTTGACGCCAAACCTTCTCGCCCTTCGTTTCGCGCGCTTTGCGCCAGTCGTCGAGTCCTAATCGAAATTCGGAGCTACTCGCGTCAGGAACGCCAAGCTGAAAAACGACGTCGGAATCTGCAGGATCGCGACGCGCGTCGATTTCGGGTCGTTCCGACGCCAAAAGAACGGAACCAAAACAAAGAAAAGTCGTAAAAACGGCGATTCTTCCGACAAAATCCGAACGTCGTTTGGATAGTTTAATTCTGAACATTACGCCGATTCCTATAACGCAGACGTTGAAAAACAATTCCTACTCGAGATTATAACGTCCGCGCCCTGAAAAAAAAGCGCCGCGTCGTTACGCGGAAAAATTCGACACGTCGTCCTTTGAGCGATCTTTCCTTCTTTTCTGCGGTTCCAAACCAAATCGATTCTCGCCGTCCGTTCCGCGACGGCAACACTTCGACGCCATAATCCATATATTGACGACGCAGAACGTAAAAAACGCCAGCGTCAAGCCCTCGGGTATTTTCTTCCCTCTAACGACTACGGCGACGCCCAAAGAAAACGCGATAAAAACCGTTTTTAACAAAATTAAGCCGGAAATATCGAGATCGTGAAGCCGACGAACATATACGGCGAGCGTGGGAAGAAAGATTATAAGAAACCATACGCAGTATATCGCGAAAAAGAACGCGGCTCTTATTTTGGGAAATCCATAAAGGGCAACGCAATGCAAGCCGAAATTGACGATCAAAACGAAAAGAAACCAGAACCAAAATTCCGAACGACTCGCGCGACCTTTGAAACTGAAACATTTCTTACAACACGTCGTGATCGCGCCGAAAAAATCGGGAATTTCCGGCGTATTGGAATTAAATATTGGATTCGAATGATCGATTATTCGCGCGCCGACGTCATATGGATTAGAACATCGCTCGTTTGAAACGTCGGACGCGCCGGTTACGACTTTCGCTTCACACTGAGCGCAATAAGGGGTGTTCGCACAATTTGCGCCGCATTGCGTGCAGTAAGCCATACAAAGTTCCCGTTTGCAAAAATTATCATAAACTACGTAAAATATTTCACGTGCGTTTTCTTTCGCAAAATAAAGGACGAACTTTGTTCGTCCTTATTACGTTTTACGTCGGATCAGGTCGAATACGACAAGGTTACGCTCTTTTCTGCGGTTCGAGTCCAAATCGATTCTCGCCCGGAGTTCCTTTTCGACAATACCATACCAAAAGAATAATCGCGCCGACAAAAGGAATCAACACGATCCAAAAACTCCAGCCGGAATGATCGATATCGTGAAGTCGACGAACGCACACGGAAATACCGGGTAAAAAGACGACAAGCGACCACAATAACGCAAGCGGAGCCAAATTACCCTCGGGATCGGATGCGACGACGAAGTTCAAAACGAAATTGACAAGGAAAACGAAAAGAGTCCAATACCAATATTCCGAACGACTCGCACGTCCTTTGAAACTACAGTATTTCTTGAAGCACGTTGAGATCGCGCCGCCAAATCCCGGAATATCGGGCGCCTCGGGGTCGTAGTTTCGACCCGAGTACACGGAGGCTTGCGCGCCTACCGCATAAGGATTCGAATTTTGCTCGTTTGAAGAAGTGGAAGAGTCCAATCCGACTCTAGCGCCGCATTGGGAACAATAAGTAGCGTTTGCGCAATCAGCGCCGCATTGAGAACAATAAGCCACGTCTCTATCCTTGTAAATTTTGGAAAAATCGACTAAAAAACAAACGCTTGCATTTGAACGCGTATCTAAACGCAAGCGTATTATAAACAGGCGCTAAGAAGAAAACAAGACTGGGAAAAATATATTTTTCAAGGAAAAAATCGACAAAAGTATCGACAAAAAGACGCGTCTCTCGACAAAAGTCAAGGACGCGTCTTGTACTCAAACGTTCAACGACAAAAACAACCGACGTCGATTACAGTTTTTTACAAATCGCTTCCGCCATTTCTTGCGTGCCGACGGCGGTAGGATCGTCGCGATCCGCTTTGAGGTCGTAGGTAACGTCTTTGCCTTCGCGAATGACTTCGGCGACGGCGTTTTCAAGACGATTCGCGGCGTCGTATTCTTTCAAATGACGCAACATCAGCATGCCGGAAAGAATCAACGCCACAGGATTGACTTTGTTCATACCCTTATATTTCGGCGCGCTACCGTGCGTCGCTTCGAAGACGGCGCCGTTGTAACCGATATTGGCGCCAGGCGCGACGCCCAAGCCGCCGACAAGACCCGCGCACAAGTCGCTCAAAATGTCGCCGTAAAGGTTCGGCAACGCCACGACGTCGTACAATTCAGGCTTCTGAACCAACTGCATGCACATATTGTCGACAATGCGGTCTTCAAACTCGATTTCCGGGAAGTCTTTAGCGACGTTGCGCGCCGTTTCAAGGAACAAACCGTCGGAAAACTTCATAATGTTCGCTTTATGAACGGCGGTAACTTTTTTGCGTCCGTTTTCTTTCGCGTAATTAAATGCCGCGCGAACGAGACGGTCGGTGCGCGAAACGCTGATCGGCTTAATCGAAACGCCCGTCTCTTCGTAACCCGTCGCAATTTTGCGACCGGGCGTAAGACGATTCACTTGATCGACGAGTTCTTTAGTCGCTTCGCCGCCCTTTTCAAACTCAATGCCCGCATATAAGTCTTCGGTATTTTCACGGAAAATCACCAAGTCGACGGGCACGGAACTAAAGAAAGAACGAACGCCCGGATAGTACTTGCAAGGACGGACGCAAGCGAAAAGGTCGAGTTCCTGACGAAGGTGAACGTTAATGCTACGGAAGCCGGTTCCGACGGGCGTGGTAATCGGCGCTTTGAGCGCGACGCGCGTGCGGCGAACGCTTTCCATTACGGCGGGCGGCAAAGGATTGCCGGTGCGTTCCATAACGTCGATTCCGGCTTCTTGGACGTCCCAATTAATTTTTACACCGGTCGCGTCGATGCATTTGCGCGCCGCTTCCGCAAGTTCAGGTCCCGTGCCGTCCCCGGTGATTAACGTTACTTCGTAAGCCATTTCATACCTTTCGTCGATAGGCGATAGTGAAAACGAACGCCAAACGCCCCCGGCGCCGACGTCGATAAAAATTTTTCCTAATTTTAGCGCCAAGCGCGACTTCATCAAGACGCGCAAGGATTATTCTATACGTAGTCGCTCGATACGGTGAAGAATTTGAAAAAGCCCGACGTTTTGGTTTAAACGTCGGGCAAGCAAAGCGTCGAACAACGTCCCGTTTAGCGGAAGATACTGGCGCGCATCGAATACGGAATCGCGCCCGGCGAGTCCTTAAATTTCGGATCTACCGAAAGCACGCCGCCGATCGCGACGATTTTATTCGCGCGATATTTCACCGTATTGCCGCGTTCCATAGAAACGGCGATCATATCGGCGGGATTCGTGCCGGGCGAACAGTATTGACAGTGCCCCAGCGTGCGTACAAGCGTAAAATTTTCTATGCCCGCGTGCTGTTTCGTCGGATACATATATCCTTCAATATAGACCTTATGTCCGTCGAGAGCCTGAATATTCTCGGCAACTTTTCCGTCTTTGTCGAGCGCCATCGAATCAAAGGGAACGATCGCGTATCCCGGAGGCGCGGAACAATAGTAAGCGTAGACGCGCCAACAAGTTGAAGAAACCGTCAACACGACGCTCAACGCAAGCGCGACGAGCGTCAGCGTTCCGCCCGCAGTCTCCTCGGGCGCGCGCATAATTTTGCGTTGCGCCAAGACGCCAAGAACGATTCCTAAAATCGACGCGCCAATAAAGGGCGTCCAGAAGAATCCCAAAATTCCAAACACTGCGGCGACAAGCGCGCCCACGCCAAGGGACGCGACTTGCTTATAGTCGACCGTCTCTTCGACGCTCGGTCCCGCTTCAATATCGTTGTACGCGCCTTTTAAAGCGTCGTCAAATATAACTTCCTTCATTACGTCGTCCTTATGTCAGAGGGAGTCGACGATCCGCTCGCGCGCCGTTATGCGCGCGAACGTCGCGACGCGATAAAATCAGGTCTGCAACGATTGCGCAACGTCGGTTCGATACGCGACGACGGCGGGCAAATATCCTACGACCGACGCTAAAAGAATCAAACATGGAATCAAAACCAATTCCACCGCTTGGAAGTCCCACGGTCGAACCATTACGTTTGCATACGACATAATAAAGGGCGCCAAGCCTCCGATCGCCAAGTGCCCTATCGCCGCGCCAAGCACGCCGCCCCCAAGGGACAAAAGAATCGATTCGAACAGAACGATCGCCATAACGGTCGAGCGTTTAGCGCCCAGCGCGCGCATAATCGCGATCTCTTGCCGTCGTTCGTTCATCGAATTATAGATACTGACCATCATGCCGACGCCGGCGACAATAACGACTTGAATAGCAAAGATGATCAAAACGCTCTGGATATTTCCGATAACGTCTTGGAAGAACGCGGCGATTTCCTGAACGGGCGCGACCGCTTGCGCTTCGAGCAACTCGCCTTCGATTTTCGCGGGCAAAGCGGTGACCGCCGTGTCGACGACTTGACGACGTTCCGGCGTGACCAAATCCGCTTCGTTGATTTCAACGCCCGGTCGAGACGTCGCGGCTTCTACTTCCTCGCGCGTCGCCGCCACGGCGACTTCTTGATCCTTCGTAATGAGGAGAATCGCCGTCAAGCGTCGCGCGTGATCTTCATATTCGTGTTCGTGTTCTTCGCCTTCCGCTTCGGAATGTTCGGCGTGTTCGTCGTTATGGACGTCGGCGGCCAACGGATCGTCCAGTCCTAATTCGGCGCGTTTCTTGGCGACTTCTTGTTCGCGCAAACCGTAATCGATCGATTCGGTTCCTTCAGAATGTTCGTGTTGCTTATAGAAGCCTTCCAAATTGACGAATACGGCGCGGTCGTTCGGACTGCCCGTATGATCCAAAATTCCGACGATTTTAAACGGTTCGTGCAAGTCTTGATCCGACTGCGAATTCGTGTGTCCGAAGCGAATCTCGTCGCCAAGTTGCAGTTTGTTTTTCTTCGCCACCGTATACCCGACGACTGCGGAATAGTAGTCGACGTTCTTAAAATATTCGCCTTTTTGCAACGTGTACGGCTTTCCGTCCGACTTCGTAACAGACGCGAAATATTCGGGCGTCGTCGCAACGACGGGACAACCTTGATAGTTGTCGCCGCGCGCGATTGGAATCGCGGTCTTAATTTCGGCGGAATATCGAGACGAACGCATTAAATCGTAATACTCGTAAGGAATCAACCCCAGCGGGTCTTGATTATAAAAAACGGAACTCAAAACCAGCTGTAGTTTGCTTCCCTTGGCGCCTACGATCAAATCGTATCCTTGGGCGCCTTGTTGAAAGGACTTGCCCACGACTCCGTTCACTACGAGAACGGTAACGACCAACGCGACGCCAAGCGCCATCGAAAAGGCCGTCAAAGTAGACGCCAGCGAACGATGTTCAATGCTTTTCCAAGCGATTTTCCAAAGACTCATTTTCTCGCCTCGACGTCGTTCGACGCGCCTAAACGCGACGACGACGTTTGATTGATAACGTTAAACTTATATAATTAGACAAGCCGTCGCGCCGAAAAACGCGACGCGACGACGCAAGACGCTCGACTGCGCGTCTGGCGTTTTTTATTCTTCATTCGTCTCCGTCGACTCGCTAAGTTCCGTCGTTGCGTCAAGCGGAGCTTCTTCCGCGTTTTCCAACGCCGTTTCAGCTTCCGACGTAGTTTCAGGCGCTATTTCGTCAAGCGAGGTCGTTTCAACGCCGATCGTTCTTTTTTGCGAAACGTCGATTTCGTCGCGCGGAATACGGTTGACAGCGACGACGACGTCGCCGTCGTCGACGTTCATCAGACGAACGCCTTGCGCGTTGCGCCCCGTGATGCGAATATCGTCGACGGAAAAACGTTGAATCTTTCCACTCGCCGTAATCGTCATTATTTCGTCGCCGTCTTCGACGCGCAAAACGTCGATGACTTTTCCGTTGCGTTTCGTCGTCTTAGTGTCCAAGACGCCTATGCCGCCCCTACGCATCGTTCGATACCTGCGCGAAGAAACGACGTTTTCTCCGTCAGATTCTTCGACGTTCGCTTCCTCTTCTTCAATTTCAGGCTCTTCGTTCGGCATCGATTCGTCGTCGCCTTCGGAACCAGTCGCCAACGGCGCCGCGTTAGCCCCAATAAGCGTGCGTTTGCCGTATCCGTTCTCGCACACGGAAAGAAGATAGGCGTTTTCCGCCGCAAAGGTCATACCGACGACTTGGTCGCCGTCGCGTAATTTGATACCGCGAACGCCCGACGCCGTCCGCCCCATTGCGCGAACATCCGATTGACGGAATCGAATCGTTCGTCCGTTCGCGGTCGAAAGGAAGATTTCGTCGCCGTCGAAACAAATACCGACGTCGACGAGCGCGTCTTTCTCCTTGACGTCCGCGCTCGTCTCGATGGGCGTTTCCTTGTTTTCAACGTCGGGAGTCGCGTTTTCGACGTCGTTTTCAACGCCGTTTTCGTCTTGAGTCGTCGGATCGAGTCCTCCGCGTAATTTGAGCGCGATCAGCCCGGCTTTAAGAGGACGTCGGAACGCCGACAACGCGGTCTTTTTAATCACGCCGTCGCGCGTCGCCATTACCAAATAGGCGCCGTCTTGATCGAAGTCGCGAACGGCAAGGCAGTTAGCGATAGTCTCGTCGGGCGCAAGTTGCAACAAATTGACAAGATTGCGTCCCTTGGCGTCGCGCGCCAAGAGGGGGAGACCGTAAATCTTTTGCCAATATACCTTGCCCTTGTTGGTAAAGAAGAGCAGATACGCGTGCGTGCTTGCGACAAACAAATGACGCACGGGGTCTTCTTCGTCGGCTTTCGCGCCTTTGACGCCCTTTCCGCCTCGTTTTTGCGCTTTGTATTCGTCAAGAGGCGTGCGCTTGATATAACCGTTTGTCGTAATAGAAACGACCATCGTTTCTTCGTTAATAAGGTCTTCGTCGGTAACGTCGACGATTTCCTCTTGAATAATCTCCGTGCGGCGCTTGTCGGCAAATTTCCCTTTGACTTCGATCAGGTCGTTGCGAACGATCGCCAAAATGTTGCGCTCGTCGGACAAAATGCGACGATATTCGGCTATGTCGTTAAGAAGCGCGTTGTATTCGTCCGCCAGCTTCTGCTGTTCCAAGTTGACCAACTGCCCCAACGTCATCTTTAAAATGGCGTCCGCTTGAACGGGCGTCAACGTATACGACTCTTTGACGCCGCGCGTCGCTTGGAACGAATCGAACCCGGCGCCAAGCGCGCGTTCAAGCAACGCGGAGGGACATTCGATTTGCATCAAGCGTTGTTTCGCCTCAAATTGCGTCGGCGAAGTGCGAATGACGCGAATTACTTCGTCGATGTTCGCGTGCGCGATAAGAAGACCTTCAACCGTATGCTGACGTTTAATCGCCTTGTTGAGCAGGAACGTCGTGCGGCGTCTAATCACCGATTTTCGATGGCGCAGGAACTCGACTAACAATTCCTTGAACGTCATTACGCGCGGTTTGCCGTCTACCAACGCCAAGAGAATGATCGAAAACGTATCCTGCAACGGCGTGAATTGATAGAGCTGATTCAATACGACGTGCGGATCGGCGTCTTTTTTCAAGTCGAGAACCAATCTCACGGGCTCTTTTAAATCGGATTCGTTGCGAATTGAAGACACGCCGACAATTCGACCTTCGTTGACCATCTCAGCGATTTTTTCTTCGATACGGTCGCGCGCCTGTTGATAAGGAATCTCGGAAACGACGATACGATTGCGCTTGCCCTTCGTTTCAATACGAGCGCGCGCGCGGACGACGATGTTGCCGCGCCCGGTAAGGTAGCCGCGACGGATTCCTTGAGAACCGCAAATGACGCCGCCCGTCGGAAAGTCCGGACCAGGACAGATGCGCAACAATTCAAAGGGCGAAACGTCGGGATCGTCGATAACGGCGATCGCCGCGTCGCATACTTCGCCAAGGTTATGAGGCGGAATGCTCGTCGCCATACCGACGGCGATACCGTTGGCGCCGTTGACTAATAAGTTCGGAACCTTTGCCGGTAGAACGGTCGGCTCCATACGCGTTTCGTCGTAGGTCGGAATGAAATCTACCGTGTCGAGATTCAAATCTTCGAGCATCGCCATTGCCATACCCGAAAGACGCGCTTCCGTGTAACGCATAGCGGCGGGGGGAAGACCGGCGATCGAACCAAAGTTGCCTTGTTTGTCCACAAGGACGTGGCGCATATTCCAATCTTGCGCCATACGCACAAGCGTCGGATAAATAATCGCTTCGCCGTGCGGGTGATAATTGCCGCTTGCGTCGCCGGAAATCTTCGCGCATTTGACGCGTTGAGAATGCGGTCCAATCCCTAAGTCGTTCATCGCGACAAGAATACGACGCTGAGAAGGCTTAAGACCGTCGCGAACGTCGGGAATTGCGCGGCTAACAATAACGCTCATCGCGTAAGTTAGATAACTGCCCTTCAATTCGTCTTCGATCGGCATCTGAACAAGTTTTGACCCGTCGGGTAAAACAAGCTGACCGTTCGCGTTAATGAACGGACGTAAAGGTCGATCCGACGCGGGACGCGAAGGTTGATCGGCAAACGGATCAAAATCGTCGTCGTTCTCGTTGGGAACGACGTTCGATTCGGAACCTCCGTTCGATTCGGAACCGGCGTTCGATTCGGAACCGGCGTTGGGATTGCTATTTGAATTGTCTTCGTTGTTTCCGTCGAAACGTTCTTGTTCGTCGGACGAACCGAATTTGTCGTCGTCGGGCAAGGGAAATCTCCTTGATTAACGTCAAGCGGACGCGAATTTCGGGCGTCTAATCGCGCGTCGATTGGTTCCATAAATTTCGTCGGCGACAAAGGGGCGCGTTCAAATCGCCGCGACGTCGCGCTAGCGACGCCCCTAAATTAACGCTCGAAGGCCGACGCCGTCATTATATCAAAAATTCCTATTTTCACAATCGGTTTATAGGTCGTTAGAGCGCGAAAAAAGCGGTTTTTAGAGGCGCAAACGCAAAACGCGTCCCCTTCTCGACAAAAACGACAAACGCGACGCTCAACAAGACTCGTTAAGCGTCGCGTCGTAAGTTTTCCAAGAAGGAATCAAAGAGGATCGAGTTTAGTTTTTACCGCAACAGTTCTTATACTTCTTGCCGCTTCCGCAAGGGCAGGGCTCGTTACGCCCGACCTTCGGCGACTTGTTGCGGAACGTCTCGACTTTTTTCTCCTTACTCGCCTCAATGGCGTCTTCCTGCTGACGTTGCGTTCGTTGCACTTCGGGCGAAACGGCTTGAGGACGCATAGCGGCGTTGGGCGCGTTGGCGGAAGACCACGTCGAGCCGATAAAATTCTCGTCAAGTTGCTCGATTCGATAGACGTAATCGGTAACGCGTTCAAAAACGCCGTTCCACATCGCGTCGAAAATCTTCATGCCTTCCCGCTTGTACTCGACTTTAGGATCGACTTGCGCGTACCCTCGGAACCCGACGCTCGACTTGAGATGATCCATTACAAGCAAGTGTTCTTTCCAAGACGCGTCTAAAATACCCAATATCAAGGAACGTTCAACTTTGCGCATCTCCGCGTTGAATTGATTTTCAATAATCGATTCGACGCGGTTTTCTAGGAGCAAAACGTCCCAATCGGCAAGCGTTTCAACCGTCAAATTCTGATTCAACGACTCGTTCAACCATTTGCACAATTCGGCAAGCATTGGCGCGTCGCGTCTAATTTTACGAATGTCGCTCGAAGTGATCCGATCGTTTCGCGCGATTTTCTCCTCGCGCTTCGCGCGAATAACGTCGATCGCAACGTCTTCCTCCGTAAAGAGTTTGTCGAGATAAACGCGCATCTGTTCATAGAAGGGCGCGGAACGTCTCGAAGCCTCGCGACTAACTTCAAAGAGCGTTTCTTCAATTTCACGACGTTGCTTGTTCTTCAAATCTTCAACGTCAAGTTCGACGCCGAAACGTTTCGCCGCCCAATCGGCGACGCCTTCGCGATCATACCGCTTGCCGTTCTGGTCGCGAATTGTGAAATGAGCCAATCCCGCCAAAACGGGAAACTTAGCTTCGCGCTCGGCGTAACCTTCTAAAGTTCGCTTACGAGCTAACTCGCGGAAATCGTTCGGCTCTAACTCGATCGCCTCTTTTTCGTCGACGACGACGCCAAATTTGTCGCGCAACCAGCGACAAGCGGTTTTCACGCCGTAATTCGGCTCAAGCAAAGGCGCGCCCGGAGCTAAATTAATCGAATCGCAAAAACGATTCGCTTTCTCAATGAGAAATTCCGCGACGTGATCGCGTCCTATTTTTTTCAAGTCGACGTCGCGCAAATTCGTTCGCCAACGCGAATTCGCCGCCTTTGCCAACGCCTGCCAATTCCATTCGTCTTCTGGAGAATCGTCCGACAAATTCTCTTCCACCGCGTCAAGCGCGCCTGTTTCCGACATACGACGCGCGTGATCGAGCGCGTATTCCGCCGCTTCGCCCGGATTCAAGCCGCGAAATTGCTTCGGCTCAAATTCGACGTTAAGTTGTCGAGACGCGTAGGCGGCGTAAGCCTCCGCGCCGTAATTTTGCGATAAGAAGTTGTCGAGATACTTCGCAAGTTGCGCGTCGATCATCTTCAACACAAAATCTTTAGTGTTGCCGCCGTCAAGAATACGCTGACGATACGAATAAACGCGCTTGCGTTGCATATCCATTACTTCGTCGTATTCAAGCAAGTTCTTTCGAATGTCGAAGTTGAACTCTTCGCGTTTCTTCTGGGCGCCTTCGATGCGACGCGTGACCATGCCGCTTTCGATCGCCTGCCCTTCTTCCATACCGATTTTCGTTAAGATGTTCTTAATCCAATCGCCGGCAAAAATACGAACAAGATCGTCTTCAAGGGACAAATAGAATCTCGCTTCGCCGGGGTCTCCCTGACGACCGCAACGCCCAATTAACTGCAAGTCGATACGGCGCGCTTCGTGCCGTTCGGTGCCGATAATGTGCAAACCGCCCAAATTGCGAACAATCTCGCCTTCCGCCTTCATTTGTTCGCGCTTTTCGATGTCCTCGACGCAAGCGCGCCATTCTTCTTGCGGCACGTCTAAACGCGTCGGATATTTCGACTGGAAAATCGACCAAGCAAGCGTCTCGGGATTGCCGCCCAAGATAATGTCGGTGCCGCGCCCCGCCATATTTGTGGCGATCGTCACCGCGTTCAGTCGTCCCGCTTGAGCGACGATTTCCGATTCGCGTCCGACGTTTTCCGGCTTCGCGTTCAAAACTTGGTGCTTGACGCCGCGTCGATCAAGCATCGAAGAAATCAATTCGCTCTTTTGAATCGAAACGGTGCCGACAAGAATTGGGCGTCCTTTGCGTCGAATTTGCGTCACTTTAGCGCGCGGAACCTTCAACGTCTGCTTCTCGCCTTTCGGGAAAAATTCCACGACGTCGTCGCCTTCGCGTTGGATCAATCCAAGCGCGGAATTTCCGTCGTCGAATGTAAGTTCGTCCCACTTGTGAACGCGTTCAATTTCGTCGACGACGGCGTTGTACTTCTCTTTTTCCGTTCGATAAATCAAGTCGTGCTTCGTAACGCGTTGGACGGGTCTGTTTGGCGGGATCGCCAAGACGTCGAGTTTATAAATCTTCCAAAACTCGCTCGCTTCCGTCATTGCGGTTCCCGTCATACCGCCGATTTTATCGTACAGTTTGAAGAAGTTTTGAAGCGTGATCGTCGCAAGCGTTTGGTTTTCTTCTTTAACGCGAACGTTTTCTTTCGCCTCGACCGCTTGATGAAGTCCGTCGCTCCAAGTTCGACCTTCCATAAGACGCCCGGTAAAATCGTCGACAATGATGATTTCGCCGTTTTTAATAACGTAATTGACGTCTTTTTTATAGAGATGACGCGCTTTCAACGCGTTGTCGATCAGATGCGGCCAGTGCATATTGCCGACGGTGTAAAAACTTTCGACGCCCGCCAAATGTTCCGCGCGTCGAACGCCCTCGTCGGTTAGATTCGTCGTATGGTCTTTTTCGTCGACTTTAAAATCAACGTCTTTGACAAGTTGCGAAGCGATCGCGTCGGCGGCGCGATATTTCGAAACGTCGTCGTGAGCGGGTCCTGCAATGATCAAAGGCGTTCGCGCTTCGTCGATCAAAATATTGTCCACTTCGTCGATAATCGCGTAATGTAAACGACCTTGCGATTGCTGTTGCTCCGACGGGAAGTTTTCGTCGCCGCGACGCGCGTAACGCATATTGTCGCGTAGGTAATCGAACCCATATTCGTTGTTCGTGCCGTAGGTAATATCGCACGAATAGGAATGTTGACGATCCAAAGTCGACATATTGCTTTGAATCGAGCCGACCGTCATTCCGAGCGACATATAGATCGGTCCCATCCATTCCATATCGCGACGCGCCAAATAATCGTTGACGGTTACGACGTGAACGCCCTTGCCTTCCAGCGCGTTCAAATACGCGGGCAAAGTCGCCACGAGGGTTTTGCCTTCGCCCGTCATCATTTCGGCAATTTTGCCGCTGTGTAAAGCAATACCGCCGATCATTTGGACGTCGTAATGTCGCAACCCGATCGTTCTCACGCTCGCCTCGCGACATACGGCGAACGCCTCGACCAGAAGATCGTCCAACGTTTCGCCCGCCGCCAACCTCTTACGAAAAATAGCGGTTTGCTCGCGTAATTCCGAATCGCTCATCGCGTGGAACTTCGGTTCCAACGCGTTTATCGCGGCAACCATCGGACGAATTTTTTTCAATTCGCGCTCGTTGTTCGATCCGAAAAGCGACGTGATTCCGTTTTCCATCCAACGCGAAATAGAGCCGAAAAAATCGCCTATTCCGTCAAGAGATTCTTGTAAATCCATATTAATATATTTCTAATTGCTGATAATCTAACGTTTAATCGTCGTCTTTTTTCGGTTCGCGTTCCGAAGCAACAGTCTTTTTAAGCCGTTTCCTCAAACGCTACGGCAAAACGCGCGCCAAAGGTCAACTTCTCTTTTCATCAAAACGCATAAAAAGAGAAAAACACCTCTAATTCTATCTTTTTTACCAAATGTAGTCAAGCGGGGAGGGAAATTGACTTTTACCTATCGCGTCTCCGTCGGAACGCCTTAATAAAAAAAGCGCGACGCGTTGTCGGCGTCGCGCGAAAAAATTCAAATTGTCAAAAACGCGTCAAATCAACGCGTCTTTTCCATACGTTGGAACATTGAACGATCAGTCCAAATCCCAATTTTCCGTCGAGAAGAGGAAATCAAGCGTCTCGTCGACGTCGAGCGAATCGGAACCTTTAGCGGTCGATCGTTTAACGGTTACTTGATCGGCTCCGACGATCGAGTAAAGATTCTCGCCGTCGACGTCCATAGTCGCCGTATCGTCAAACGCGGCAAACACGTCGTCGCGAGCCGAGTCGTACAACTTAGCAACTAAGGTCGAGTCGTCTCCTTCACTTCCATAGACGGCGACTTTCGAAAATCCAGACAAAGCGCGCGTAGCAACGCCGTTCGTCAGCGTCGCTTTGTTTGCCCAGCCTTCAAAAACGTTGGCGCCTGAACCGACGGTCAACAAGGCCGCGTCTTCGCCGCCGTTTCCAACGAACGAAACGTCGACAAAACCTTCAGTCGACAGAACCGCGCCGGTCGCAAATTTCGTTTCGGCGATCTGATCGTTGATCGCAACGGAATCCGCGCCGCGCGTTCCATAAATCTTCGCGGAAGCGGTTCCAGTTCCCTTCGCGAAAACGTTGTCCAAACCGACGGCGACAATACTCGACTTCGAGGTCGTCGCCAACAGCGAACCGTCGGAGGCAACCAAACTTTGCAAATCGGTCAGCGTCGCCGTGTCGACGCCCGCGCTCGCGACGACGCGAACATTGGCAAAACCGTTCGCTTCGAAATCAAATCCTGCGCCGGAAAGAATCGCAACGGAATTAGAAGCGACAAAAGCGTCGTTTCCAGAAGTTCCCGTCATTACGACCGTCGCCTTGCCTCCGCCTTGCGCGACAATTTCAGCCACGCCGGACGCGGCAAATTTGAAGCCCTTGGCAGTCGTCGCGCTCGACGCGTCCGCCGCCAAGTCGACAACGTCGCCCGCCAAATTCGCGGAAATATTCAACGCCTTGAGCGCGCCGACTTCGACGCTTTCAACGCTCGAAGCGACAAAGGTCGAAGTTCCGACGATCGTCGCTTTCGACGCGTCGGCGTCAATCTCGGCAAATTCCGTCCCAATCGTATTGTAAACGACCTTGTCGTTTCCGGCTCCGCCGACAAAGTAAATCGCCTTCGTTCCGCTCGGGACGCTAATCTCAGAACCGTTCGCAACGATAGACGCGACGGCGCCATAGGCGTCGGCTGTAACGACGATCAGGTCGTCGCCGTCCGTACCCGAAATCGACAGAATCGAGGCGTCGACGGACGCAACGGAATCTGCGGCGGTCGGAATCTCGACGATACCGTCGACGGGACGATAGAACCCGTTGGAAGTCGCAGTCGCAACGTCGACCGAGTAACGTTCGGCTTTCATAGAAGTAACGGTCGGTTCTTCGTTAGCCTTCGAAGCGGAACTCGTGGAGACTAGTTTGTAATAAATCACATACGGTCCAACGGCGCCGGGCGCGTCGTCGTAAACGACCGACGTTCCGCCCGTCGAAGAGGTCGACGAAGTGTTCCCGTTCCCCTCTTCCGTCTCGTCCTCGATTACCTCGCCGCAATTAGGATTGGCGCTCGCCCACGCGACGACGTATTTAGGAATCTTATACTCCGAAATCGGCGATTCCTTCTCCCAGTCGAACATCGCGACGGACGGGGTAATCTGATCGCGCGACGTAATCGTGTTGATTACATACTCGCCTTGATGCATCGCCAAAGGCTGTCCAAGCGCGCAATCGATCTTGTACCCCTCTTCGTCGAGTACTTCTCCGCCCGCGTAGACGGGGACGCCCGCGTTGTTAAAGACGCGAACGACGACTCCGTAATCGTGTCGAACTTTCTTCAGTTGGGCGTCGTAATTGTATTCCTCCTGATCGTAAGACTCCCAAGCGAACACAACGCCGTCCGCGTTTGCCGCCACGCTCGGAAGACCTTGAACGTCCTTGTTGTAGGTATTGACGCACGCTTCGCCGGTCTTGCCCATAAAGGACAGGGAATTCCCGTTCGCATCGTATTTTCTTGCGTAAACGTCGGAACCATTCTTAACGGTCTGATCAGAAACCCAAACGACGTAGTATTCGCCGGTCTCGTCGACCGTCGCGATCTGAGGCGCGTATTGTCCATAAAGAACCGTATCGTTGACGCGCGAAATTTCACCGCTGTTAATACGGTAGACTCCGTTCGTTTCATACGCGGTAATAACCTTTTGATAAATCTCAAACGTATTCGTAGCGTTATTGTTCGGATTATACATCTGCCAAACAACGACGTATTTGAGTTCGTTGCCGACGGTCATACTCGCAACGTCGAACGACTTAACAGACTTTTTGTAGTCGGCGGAAACAATGCAGAACGCGTTGCTCAACGCGTTGCCGTTGAGATCGTAAAAACGCCCGTAGGTCTCGTCGGATTCGGGACCGTCCGAGCCAATTTCGTCGACGTTCGAACCTTGCAACCACGTAACCAAGACCAACCCGGCGTCTTCGTTAATCGAAACGTCGACGTCCCAGCAACGAACGCTCTTCGAACCCGCGACTTGAACCTGCTTCGTCTGCGCTTTTCCACCGGGATAGAAGCGCGCGCAAACGCCGTTCAACGCCTCGGCGCTTTCGCCGATCCAGCCAATAACGTAACTTCCGCCCTCCGTCATATCGATATCAGGACTCATTTGATTCCCGACGGAATACGGATTGACGCGAACTTCGACGCTACTAGGACTGCCGTCGGCGTTATAAGAACGCATTACAATATCGGACTCGATGCGATACCAACCAGGTTGCACGTCGGATTTTTCGTCAAGATCGTCTTCCGAGATATAGACCGTCTCGTAATAACCGTTGGCTCGATAACCAGTCGACGTCGAACTGGAACTGGAGTTGTTACCGCTCGTATTTCCTCCGGTCTGAGAGGACGAAGTGTCGATCGGATAAAGCGTCTGCTGTTCCGCGACAATGACAAACCCTTCGGAGTTTGAAACCACGACGGGCTTGGCGTTGCCTTGCCTCTCGATAAACGCTTCCACATCGGAACTTGGAACGTAACTTTCGTTCTCGTCGACCGTTCCTTTCGCGGCGCCGATCGTCCAACGAACCGAGAAGGAACCGCCGGCTTCGTCGTCGTAATCACCGTCCAAATTGTTCTTACCGCAAGCGTCGGTTACTTTGTCCGCCAACGTCAACACGTAAGAACCGTCGGGCAAATCCTTTTTAAACACGATCACCAATTCGTATGAATCGGTATGAGAATCCTCGCGCGGAGAAACGTAAATATAATCGTTCGGATTGTCGCCGCGAGCAAGCAAGTATTCTTCAACCTTGTTCGACGCGTTATAACCGTAGAGAATATCGTAAATATACGCGGAAGTAACGTTGGCGCCGTCTTTCATAAGCGTCCAATCGTTCAGATCGATTACGCTCTTCGTATTCTTATTTTCAAGGTTTCTATTATCACGATAAGAATAAAGCCCGTCGTATTCGTCGGAACCAAAATTACCCGCCTTGAGGTCGGCGTTCATTTGCGCGGTAAACATATACTCGCTAAACGAATAGATCAACTCGGTCGGACCGTTGCCCGACGCGAAAACGACGTTATTGGCGTAAAGCGAGACCTGTTTTTGCGAATCTACGTCTCCATAGGCGGCGTTCACGCGAACGACATAAGGAATAGAGGAGTCCTTAGCAAGCGAAATAGAACGAGTCAAAACGACCGACTCGACGTTTGCCCATTCTAAAGCGCAGGAAGTATCCGTATAGGCGAAAACCATATCGCCGTTGGCGTCGACCGCAACGGAACCTCCAAGCTGGTCGCCGTCGATTCCCGTTTGGAAATAATCGCTACGCGAAACGCGGAATTCGGAACCAATTTCTTTAATATCATAGACTTTTTCAGTCGTTTCAGCTTCGTCGTCGCTCTCGGGCGTAACGACGATCGTCTCGGAAGTCAATGCAAAACGACGCGCGTAAACGCCAAAGTTGTCGACTTCGTCGGAATCTTCGTCGTTCGACGGGTCTTGATAACTTTCGTAAACGACGACGAAATTACCGTTCTCAGCCATAGCGACTTGAGAGTGAATTTGGTCGTAGGCCGTATACTGATTGACTTGCATAACTTGGGAAGCGGAAAGCGCGGACGTCGTCGGATCGCTGACAAAGACGCGCATATAGATTCCGCCCAAGCCGTTGTTTGAACCGCCGGTGAGAGCATCGCCGTTTCCGTCCTGATTGTACCCAGTCCAAGTAATTACGAAGTTGCCTTCGCCGTCCATTGAGACGCTTGACCAAAGTTGCTTGCCTTCTTGCCAGTAATCGGTAAGGAGGATTTCTTCTTCGTCGTCATCGGTCGCGCCTGTATCGTCGTCTTCGGTAGCGACTTCAACATAAATATCACTATCCGTATTGACGAGAAATTCGTCGCCAAGTCCGCTCAAAACGACCGACTCGATCCAGTCGGCATATGCGGAAACGCGAACGTCGACTTGATAGTTGCCGGGACCAAAGGACTCGTCCCCGTCAAAGTCGGATCCATAGGAACAGACGCCCGCGATTTGACCATTAATGAAGGAGGGACTTCCGGAATCGCCCGGCGCGGTGATCGCTTCGGCGTCGCCAAGACCAAGATTTCTAATTCCGTAGTAATTTCCAAGATAGTCGTTGGCGTAAGTTCCGTCGTCAAAATCGTAAATCAACGTATTCGGATTACCGGCGTTTTGGAAGTCGGCGCCCGTCAATTCGTAGACGTTGTTTCCGTAATGTTTCCTGCCGGAAAGACGCGCGCCAATTTCTTCTTCAGTGTCGTCCGCTTCTCCGTAGAGCCCGTATCCGACGTAAGTAATCGTTTGTCCGACTTCGCTTGAACCAGTGTAAAGTTCGTATCCCTTCAACGAAGAGGGCGCGGCGTTTTCAAGGGTCAGAACGGCCAAGTCGACTTGATTGTCCGATGGATCGCCCGCATAACTCGGGTGAACGGCAATTTCCGTAACGCGAATGCTTATTTTTCCAGAAGCCGTCTCGAACGTACAGTAGACTTCTTCTTCGGTCGGGTCGACGACGGTTCCATCCTCGCTACAAACGACGTGCGCGGCGGTTAAGACGTGCATACGAGTCGTCAACAAGGAACCGGTTCCCATCGCCTCGGCGGCGGCGTCGGCGGCGGCGCTCGTCGAAGAGGTTGAACTCGTAGCTTCGGCGCCGACTGTAATCATACAGACGGAATCGTATACGGTTCCGCCGGTAACTTCGTGAACCTCAATGTTGTCGGTAGAAATAACCTTAACCGGGTCGCTTGTGGTCGTCATTTCAACGACGGAGATCGTGGAGTTCGAAACAACGTGATTGGAAGCGAATTTTCGGGCGTAAATATTCGATTCGATCTCGGAATCAAGTCCTTGTCCCCACGAAGTCCAAGAGACGACGAACGAACCGTCTTTTTCCATACCGATCGAAGCAAATCGTTGGTTGTTCTCAGTCGTTTGATTGACGCTAAATTCGGTCCCAGTAGAACCTTCCTGACGCAATTCGACGTTAGCGGCAAAATCTTTTCTCGTTACGCCGTTACTAGGAACGCTCCATGCTTCGACGTCCATTAAGTTTACATAAGTAGCGGTATAGACGCCCTTAAACTCAATAGAAATAGACCCTGCGGCGCTCACGACGACTTCAAGATCGTCTTCCGTGAACAAATTCTTACCGTCTTTATTCGTGACTTCAAGCAACGCTTCCTTGATTCGAGCGGCGTTCGTCTTCATTTCAACAGACAAGGGAACGTCTTTCGTCGTAAAGTCTTCGTCGTTAACCGTCCCGCTCAACTTGACATAGTCGCCCTGAATAGAAATAGGATCGATGAACGAAATAACTTGTATGGTATTGGAGTATCCAAAGGACAAGCCGTTCGTCATAAAGCGACGACCATAAATTCCCCAGCCGCTACCGTCTTGTTCAAAACTTTCCCAAACGACGACGATATCTCCGTCGGAATCCATAGCAACCGACGCGTTTTGTTGATCTTCCTCGGTCTCGACGTTTACTCGAATCGGAGTCGTAGCATTGCCGTTGATCGCCATTTGTCCGCCGTTAAAGGCGTACTTCGCGATATAAACGTCGCGGCTTCTGTCTTCGCCTTCGCCGAAAGTATTCATATCCCAAGCAACGACGAAATCGCCCTTGTCGTCCATTGCAACGGACGCTTGACGCGGATCGGTAGCAGTTTCTTCTCCGCTTATCAAGGCGCCCTTCGCGTCGTACACGCAAGTCGTTTCATATACCGTAATTAAAGATTGAGCGGCGTCTTCTTTGGAAATAATTTGTCGACGAACGTTATCGGAGTCGACGACGTAGAGCGAACGATACGCGCGCGCATAGACGGTCTTAGTAACGGAAATATTGCCCGTGTCTTCGTCGACTTTCTCGGTCGTTTCAATCCACGTAACGACATAATCGCCGTTAGAATTTGACGCGACGGCGTTTGCCGTATTGGCGTCGCAAGTTTCGTCTTGAATCGAAGAACGAGTAACTTGCGCCAACTTATCGCCCGAATCGATCGCTTGACTGATCGGATTCGTCGTCGGATCGCCTACGACTTCCTCGCCGTGAACTTCGTTGACGGCGATATAGGAGTCGTATGGGAAGGACTCGCTGTACTCAAACGCGAGCGACTCGTTGAGCGGCACAACGCTGAAATCGATCATCCAATCCTTGCCGTCGTAACCGGCGGAACTTCCGTCTGTCGCATACCCTTGACTATAAATCGCGTTGCGCGCTATGTCTTGAACCATATTGGTGCATACGAGCGTGTAATTACCGTCGGTCAACTCTAAACCGTCGGCAAAATGAACGACCGCTTCCCAACGATTAGTTCCGTTAGCCAGAATACCGCCGTTAATATCGGCGACGGCTACGCCCTCTTCCGTAACTGTTTCACGCGCCAAATCTCGCGAAGCGTTGATTCCGAAATCGATCGATTCGATAGCGTTGGCGACAATGACGCCGTCGCGCAACACATGCCAGTTTGCAACGTTGTCGACGGCGTGAATCGTATTGTAAGAACTCGAGCCGTCTCCGACCGTCAACATATTCTCACTGAAGGAGACGACGACGTCTTTAACGGCAGACGCGACGGTTTGTCCATCGTCAAGCGTCGCGCCGTTCGGCAAAGAAACGTTCGTAACGATCGGCCCGGCGTTGTCGGTCGACTCTCTAAAGGAACGCAAGTAGATGTGCGTCGACAGAACGTCGAGCGAATTACCAACGCTCGGATAGACGTCCTCGCGAGTCTTTGTCTCGGCGGATTTTTGCATCGTCCACACGATCGCAAGATCGCCGTTCGAAGTACTCTCGATCGTAGCGTTTGTTTGAGAATTACCGATAGAGCCGTTGCGTTCGACGTATAGTCCGTCGACGTAATTGCAATAATTTATATCGTCGCTCGCTTGATCAAGTAATTTTACCGAGCTGTCCGTCGTCCATCTAACCGTAAGCGGCGTGTCGTGCAACGAACTCTGAGCGGTGACTTGCAAGATAAGATAGTCGTCAATAGTCCGCAAGTCGTAATATTCAACGTCGTCGACAGTATATTTGTACAAATACTGCATCTCGTCGACGCCGACGCCAATTTCACCGATCGTCCCCTTGTAAAAATTATATTCGTCCATACCAACGGCGCGCACTACGAAACTATTCGCGTCGCCGTTGCAAAGTTCCAACGCGTTAAGCGCGTCGGAAAGTCCCAACGCCATACCGTCCGCATCAGTAAGATAACCAGTGTCCGAATCGTAATAAGAAGTTGCGTCAAAAGCGACTGTCTCCCAAGCCTCGCCGGAATTGACGTCGTTATCGCGATCCGTAGTGCGACCAATTAACAACGAATAATTCACAGAAGCGACATACTCGGTCGGAACGGCAAGATAAAAACACGCGTTCGACCCGTTGCGATAGCTACTAACCACGCCGGAAACTGAACCAGTGTCTATGACGACCGCATTCGAAGAATCCGTCGACGAGGAACTAGTCGACGAGGAACTAGCCGACGAAGAGTCGACGCTAATCGGAGAATAAAGGGTCTGTCCGTAGAACGTAAATCCCACGTCGTTACCGTTGTTGCGCAAAGGCGAGACAAGCGCTTCAAGAATAGCGTCTAATCGCGTAAGCTGTTCATGAGTCGCGCCTTCTTTTTCAGCGACGGTCATATAGAATTTAATGTAACTGTCTACGTCGATCGTATCGTAAACATGCAACGAATAAATCGGAACGCCGCCGTCTTCCGGACTGGTGAAATCGCCGAATTCGTCGTATCCCCAGCCGAGAGCCAACTGGATATAACGAATCAAATCTTCGTTCTTATTTTCATAGGAAATCTTACCGCCTCGATCAAAGGCTTTTCCTTCATAAGCAAGATTATTGTCTTCGAAATCGCTCCACTTCAACTGAATAAACAGATCGTCAGTATCCGTAGAATACATAGCCAGACTTGTGCCGTAAGTCTCTTTAGAGTACCAATAACTCAACGAGGCTTGTTGAACGTCTATGCCGAGACCTTCGTAAACGGCGAAAATATCTCCGTCGGCGTCCATTGCTACGCTTGGATTGCCATGGTCGCCTGAAGTAATGCTGTTAATGACGGTCGCGGCGACAATTTCTGTCGACTCATATTTTGTACTCGCAAGACGACGCCCGACGTACAATCCTCCTTCTTCGTCTTCGTCGGCATTGGCGTTGGCGTTGGCGTTCGTACTCGTAGATGTTCCGAAAGCAAACGCGTTTTCCCCGTCGACGTCCTCGTCGAGTTCAATCTCGGTAATTTCGTAGACCGTCAAATAGGCGTTAGTCGTCGGATAGACCGTCGTTCCGCCTTCTCCGTCGTCGCTCGTGTATGAAATCGTATAGCGATTATTGTAATCAAACGCGACGCTGGAAGCGTAAACGCCGCCGGTAGCCACGCTTGCAACGTCAAGAATGAAAACGGAGCTTTGAGGCTCGAGCGCCGCTTGATAGAGGCTGTCGCCGTAATTCCAAATCACAACGGCGAAACCGTCGTCGGACATTCCGGCGCGCGCCGCCCCATAGTAATCCGTACTGACTTGCGCGCTGTCAAAAACAATATCGCCGGTAACAGGCTGCGCCAAATTGTTAAATTGCCGCCCGTAGACGCCGCCAAAGTAACTGTTGTCTTGCGCCAAGTACGTCCACGCAACAATAAAGTTGCCGTCCAAATCGGACGCGATAGTCGGATCGATCTGCCGACCATTGATAGAAGCATTGACGACAAATTCGCGCGCGACGGGAACGACGCCTTGAACTTTAACGTTAGAAGTCGCGTTCAACGCGTAGACGTCGGAAATAAAAGTTTTGTCGTAAGCGGTCTCGGGCGGCTGATAACCTAGATAACCGTTGCTCGTGCCGTTGTCATAGAACGAAATTTCATAACGCGGATCAAAGCCGCCTTCGCCTTGGGAAGCGACGTATCCCTGAGTAACAAAACGGCGCGCGTAGATATCGGTCGCGTTGTATTGTTGCAAAGGATCGGCGTTTTCGCTTTCCCAAACGACGACAAACGAACCGTCGGAACTCATAGAAACGTCCGGCTTCGATTGATTTGTTCTCCCCGTGCCATTAATACGCAGATTTCCCCAACGATCCGTCGTAATATCGCCGTCTTCGTCAACGAGGTAATCGGTCTTTTCAACGCTGTTCACGCGGAATACGGCGCTAGATTCTTTAATAGTTATCGTCGCAGTATCGACGTCGTAATCCCCCGAGCCGACGTAAACATAACGACTCGGATTTTCGGCGGTCTGCTTCGTGTTCTTTACAACGACGTCGTTATAAACGTAACTTTTGTTCAGTTTCGTCGAATAGGTCGCGGCGGACACGATTAAGGAATCTTGATTAACAAGACCGGACGCGCCCGTGAACGTCACTCTAAATTGATTCGCAGTCCCCTCAACGGGCGTAACCACGACCTCGATAGCAGGTATCGCGTCTTGTAACGAACCATAAGACTGATCGGACGAATTCGCGCTCGTTGGATAACCGACGTTCGTATAACGACGAGTCTTCTCGCTGTAATCGACGCCGCCCGTAATAGGAGCGTATAATTGGGCTTGAGTCGAAACGTTGTTAAAGGCTTCTTGGATATTTTGCGCCGTTTTGTAAGGATCGCTGGAAACGGCAATACCAACGTTTTGTCCTTTGGAATTGTAATTCGTAACCGTCTGAACTTCAGCGACGGTCGTCACAACGCCGCTCGTCGTCGTATCGGTCAGATTATCGCGCGCAATTTGCAACGTTTTGACGACAGACTTACGCCCGGTCGTTTTGATCATATTTTGAACGGTTGTAACGTAATTCGTTCCAAAGAGATCCTTCAAAATCAACTTTTGGAAATCAGAACAACCTTTCAAATCCGTAGGATCAAAACTAATCGAACTGACTTTGTCGATCAACGTAGCGACGTCTTCGTAGTAGTTGTTCGAAACTTTGACGTCCGTTAAATTATAACCCGCCCAAGAATCTCCATAGAAAGTAATATCAAAGTCCGTCTCGCTATACGCGTTGACGACGACGTCGGAGTACTCTCCGCCCGGAATTGCACGAATTTTTTCCTGCAGATTCGCGGCGTTGTCGCCCGGTAGCAATTCGGAATCGTACTTGAAAAGAATCCAGTTCAACTCGCCTTCGGCATAGAAGCCAAGATAGAAACAAGACAGACTGTTTGAAGTCGCGTAGGTATCGCCCTCGCCTTGCGCAAAATTAGAGGAGTAAATCGAGAAACGTTGCGTTTCATAGGCGTTGTAAAGAAGCTCGAAAGAACCGCTCTGCGTAGAGTTTTGATAAGTAGCGTTTTGATAGCCTGGAACGCATTCTTCAGGAATCGTAATAATCTGAACTTCGTCCGTCAAGTAACGCGCGTAGACGTTAAGGTCTTCGACGTACTCGCCTTTCTCGTCGACCAGATACATGCTCGAATTCGGATCGTTCGCGTCATAATCGGGGTTGGCCAAACGATCTGCGGCGGTCCACGCGACGACGACGTCGCCCGCGTCGTTCGAGTCGACGGCAACGTCCCCGCGAATATCCTGCCAGCTCGTATTAACCAGCAAGTTTTCCGTCGTCGCGACGGTCAAGCTAAGGAGCTGTCGTTCTTCAAGTTGATCGATAACGAGCCTTGTCGACTTTTGTTTACGGTCGTTCGAACTGCGTTTTTTCGACAAACGCCCCAACAGCGATCCAGCGACGTCCCAAATTTTATTATTTCGCGATAACGACATAAGTGTCACCTGACTCTTTAAACCAATTTAAAATTTAAGTTCGTCGTTCAGTTCAAATCGCGTCAAGTTTGCGCGTCTCAGTATTCTAACTTGAGCGGCAAATTTACGAACGAGTCGTGCGCAGTCGAAATCTCGACCGCATTCGAGTCGTCGGCGACTCGCGGTCAAGTCGTTCGACCGCGCTTTGAACGTTCAACGATTCCCAATCCAATTCGCCGCGCGACGTCGACAAACGCGCAAGCGCGGCGAACCATTCGAACTTCGCCTACCAACCTTGGCAAAACTACGCAACAATTCTCACCAACGTTTCAAACGCTACAATATGTCTACAAATCAAGACAGACTACTCCAGCGTCCATTCTAATATAATCAGAAATTTGCGTTGAGTCTATTTCCGTCTATGAAAAACATTGTCTTTTTTTAATTCGTATATCGCAATAGTCAGATAACGTAAAATTTTTGTTTTACGTCAAATTCAAACGCATTTGCGAATTTACCAATCTAGACGTTTATAGCAACGACGGCTTTGAGTTTCCCCATTGCAATTCTCTTTGCAATCCTCTTTCCTCTCCCCCAAACGCGTCGGGGCATTGAACTTTTTAAGGTTCTGAAGAGCGTCAAAATAAAACGATTTCGTATCGTTTCGCGACGCCCCTTGCCAACGCGCATTCGCTTTGATACAATTTTTCTCTAAAAGTTCCAATTAAAGGCGTCAGTTTTCGTCTTTTACCCTTATTCAACCTTTAACGTTCGGACACAGGACACGTTTATGAACGCGCGTTTCGTTTTATATTATATTTCCCGCTTGCGTATTGTCGCCGTCTTGCTATTTTTCGTCTTTTCCTCTTTAACACTTCCCAATAACGTCGAACTTTTCCATTATTTACAGGCAGTCGAGCCAAGTAACGACGAATTGGAAAAGCTAGACGATTTAACGCAAAATAAAGACGGCGCCAAACATACGGATTCTATCGACTCCAAGGAGTCGCAAGTCTGCAGTTTACGTCTTGTACGCAATGGAAAAACGCCTACGCAACTGGAAACGAGCGTCGTTCGTTTTCAAGGCGACTTTTTAGATTCTGAAGGAGGTTCGCATCCCGTCGTCGTCGATTTGATTGGAACGATTCATTTTGCGGAACCGTCTTACTACGAGGAACTCAATCGAATCTTTCAGGAATACGACGTCGTCGTTTTTGAAATGGTAACCCCGGCGGGAACGGACGTCGGTAAATTACTTCAAAAGGAGCGCGAAGACAAGGCGTCGCGTAAAAAATCGATTCTCAACGTTGTTTCCTTTACTCAACAAACGCTTGCCGACGCTTTAGGATTTCGTTATCAGATCGAAGGAATAGATTACGCCGCAACCAATCTTAAACGCGGCGACGCCGACGTCGAAGAGTTCTTGCTGCAAATACTTGCCAACGACGATCTTACTAAGTTTGGAGTCTCTTCCTTTTTCAGCGCTTTGTTAAACCAGTCTCAAGGGGAACTCGAAGGTTGGGCGTTCGCGTTGCTTTGCGCGAGCGCCAGACGCGTCGTAGCAAGACGACTAATGGCGCTCGATTTGGAATCTTCCAACGTAGGCGAGTTTGAGAGGGCAGAGGTCGACGAAACGACTCTTGAAGAGCCGTCTGAGAACGACGCGTTAGTCGCCTTTCGTAATCAAAAAGCGCTCGGCGTCGCGCGGCGCGAACTTAACAAGGGCAAAACCAAACTCGCTATCTTCTACGGCGCGGCGCATATGCCGGATTTTGCAAGACGACTTGAAAAAGATTTCAGATTAAAACGGACGTCCGAAACGCGTTGGATTCCCGCTTGGAATATGGAAAAACAATAAAACGCGGCGCGATCCTCAACGACGCCGCGTTCCGTTTCTCCTTTAACAGTCGCGCTATCCCATCGCCGACTACAGGATCGCCGACTGGATCGTCGTCGACTACCGGCGGTTTCCCGTCGCTTTACGAACTTCGTCGGCGGTAATCACGCCGTCGGCGTCGGCGTCTAACTTGCCAAATTGCGCGACTCCGGCAAGCGACAAAGTCGGCGCAAACTCACGCAACGTCAACTGACCGTCGCCGTTTTGATCGCGCGCCAAGAACCAGACCGGCGTTCCCTTGAGAACTTGCGGCGGAGCGGCGTACTCGCGCACGCTCGATTCGTCCATATCGGTCAAGAGCGCGTCGAGCAATTCCTCGTCGTCGACGTTTTCCAAAGCGGGATTATCTTCCGTCAATTCCGATTTAATTTCTTCTTCCGTCATTTCCGCCGCGACAAGACCGTCGTCGTTCGCCAGCAAAGCGGTCTTCGCCTCTTCGTCGTCCAGTTTCTTAGGAGCGGCGGACGCGGGCCTAATTAATACCGTCTTTTCCTGATCGCCTACGACAAAATTCGAACGATTTCGATTGTACTGGGGCGGATTTGGATTGAGAATCGTCCGATCCTTCGCAAATCGCACCAAATAAAACAAAACCTCCTGTTCGGTTAAATCAAAATCGCCGTTCAAATCGATCGCCTGCGCTCCTTCCAAACGATACTCCCATTCGTCGCGCTGAAGTATTCCGTCGCCGTTTACGTCGTATTTCGAAAAGAGGTATCGCGTATAAAAGCGCAAAGTCAACGGCACGGCGGAAACCAAGGCGTCGTCTCGACGCGCCATCGCGGCTCGATAATAGTCTTCTTCCGTTTGGATCGAATAACGAGGCTCGCCGTCCGCGTTAAATTGAGGCACAGTGCCCGAGCGAAGCAACGCTTCCGCTTCGAGTTTTTCCTCGTCGGTCATCTCAGGCGGAATCTCCTTTCCATCCGCGACCGCCTGAGCTTGGGCGGCTGCTTCCTCCGGCGACTTTTCTCCGCTAAAATTCCCGTTTTCCCACTGAGTCCAACGCTCTTCGCCAACCATTTCCTTGAGACGGCTAGCAAACGGACTGTTCTTGGCGCGATTGAATTGCTCTTGCGTCATATTGGCGATTATATTCTCGGGCGACCAATTCCCGTTGCCTCGTCTGTTGTTCGGAGCGCCTTGTCTGCCGCGTTGATCGCCTTGCCTGCCGCGTTGATCGTCTTGCCTATTGAATCGTCGTCCTTGCGACTGACGATCTTGCGCGACGGCGACGCTCGACGGAGATTCGTTCAAACCGAAGTCCTGCGGATTCAGTCCGACGGCAAAACTCAGCGCGCCTACGATCCCTAACGTCAAAGTCCGAATTCCGTTAAATCGCAACATTTTATTACCGTTGTCCTCTTGTACGCATATGGACGCGTCAAAAAAGTCGGCGCGTACGTTCTGTCCGTATCCCGAAAAGAACGCGCCGACGACGTCGAAAAATTTCGAACCGCCTAGCGACGACTTGAATAGCCCCCGTTCCCCATTATAATATAGTATACAAGAACGCGCGCCGTTTTTCAAGTTGGTTCGAAATTTTCCGACAAAAAAAAACGACGTTTTTCGGAAATCGACAAAATTTGTCCTTCGATTTCCTCATAACAACAGCAACGCGGATAAGGAACTCTCCGATGATCGTCTTTTGGGAACCAGAAGAGAAGCCGTTAAAATTAAACGCCGTTCAAATGAGAATCGCGCGCGCCTCCTTTGAAGAAGACGGAAAGCTTCAGCCCGTGTTAAATCAACTTGGCGCAAGAACTGAAGAAATCGCGCTTACGGCGATCGCCGCCAAGTTAGGAATACCCGTCGTAAATCTTGCCAAGTCGACTGTTCCTGAAGACGCGCTTGTCAATTTTCCGACAAAACTTGTCCACCGACGCAACGTCTTTCCCCTTGGCGTTCAATCGGACGGAGCTTTATACGTCGCGACGTGCAATCCGTTTGATCTGTCCTTAATCGACGAAGTTTCCGCCGCGACCGGTCTGCCGACGGTTCCTGTCGTCGCGTTCCCCAACGAACTTGCGAAGCTAATTAAAGCAAGACTTGGAGTCGGCGCAGAAACGATCGACGGATTAATCGAACAAACAAGCGACGTCGAAGTTCTTGAAGACCTCGATTGGGATCAAAGCGGCGACGCGCAAATGGCGCAAGAAGCGTCGGTCGTTCGCCTTGTCAACGACATCCTCACCGAAGCGATCGAATCGGGTACAAGCGACGTTCATATCGAAGCGCAAGAAACTGGAATGCGCATTCGTTATCGAATCGACGGCGTTTTGCAAACGCAACCGACTCCGCCTGAAATCAATCGATTCCAATCGGCGATCGTCAGTCGACTCAAAATTATGGCAAGACTTAACATTGCCGAAAAGCGTATTCCTCAAGACGGTCGTATTAAAATTAAAGTCTCCGACCGCGAGGTCGACCTTCGCGTTTCGATCATTCCAATGTTGCACGGCGAAGGCATCGTTATGCGTATTCTGGACAAGGATCGTATGAACTTCACCCTACGCGGAATCGGCATGGACGAAGACGTCTATCAAGCGTTTGGCAAACTAATCTCATTGCCGCACGGGATTATCTTGGTTACGGGTCCGACCGGTTCGGGTAAAACGACGACGCTATACAGCGCGCTCAATGAAATCAAATCGGACGACACGAAAATCATCACGACGGAAGACCCTATCGAGTATCAACTAGACGGGATCAATCAAATTCAAGTTCACACAAAAGTCGGGCTGACGTTCGCGGCAAGTTTGCGCGCGATTTTACGTCACGACCCAGACGTCGTGCTTGTCGGCGAAATCCGCGACTTCGAAACTGCGGAAAACGCGATTCAAGCGTCGATGACCGGGCACTTGGTCTTCAGCACGTTGCACACAAACGACGCGGCGGGCGCGTATACGCGTATGATTGACATGGGCGTCGAACCGTTCCTTGTGGGAACGACGGTCGAAGGCATTATGGCGCAACGTCTCGCGCGACGGCTTTGCAAACATTGCAAACGACCGTGGAAGCCGCGTTTGGAAGAATTGCCCCACGATTTCCCCAAGGAATTGCTTGAGACGGGCACGATCTATAAGCCGGTCGGTTGTCGCGAATGCCGCGATTCCGGGTACGCCGGTCGAGTCGCGTTGTACGAACTGCTTATTCCCAACGATGAAATTCGTCGTCTAGCGGGCGAAAAAGCTCCGTCGATCGACGTGAAACGCGTCGCGCGCGCCAACGGTATGGCGACGTTGCGCGACAACGGCTGGAAAAAAGTCGGGCTTGGAATTACTTCCGTCGACGAGGTTGTGCGCGTCGCTAAAGAGGATTAATCAGAATTTGTCGAGTTTTTGTCAAACAAGGGACTTACTATGACAAATCCAGATCAAGAACACGCTCAATACAGCGCCATACAAGTTGCCAATAAATTTATCGAATTGGGACGAAAAGACGGAATTACCGACTTGTCCAATATGAAATTACAAAAGCTGGTATTTTACGCCCATTCGATAATGTTAGGAGACAATGGTCGTCCATTAATAGGAGAAAAATTCCATGCGTGGAAATACGGTCCGGTCGTCTATGAACTTTACGCGGCGCTTCTTAGTTTTTGCGGCAAGCAAAACTGGGATCGAAAACACTGTTTTTCCGAAAACCTCCCCGACGACGCCCCCCCTATTACCGATCAAGAAGCCTTAAAAGCTATTTCCGACGCATGGGAAGTTTGCGGACGTTCAAGCCCCAGTAAATTAGTTCAAATGACGCATCTTCCTGAAACTCCTTGGAGTACCGTTTACGAATCATCGGGAAACGACGCGATTATTTCCAACGCTCAAATTCGCGACTATATGCGAAATCCTCCAAAAAGACAAGTCGTCTGAAAATTTTCTCTCGTCGACTTCTCGTCTACGCAAACAAGACCGCCTCAAAAAGTTGATATGACTCAGGCAAAGATTCAAACTAAGAGCGCCGTCAGAAGCGAATCGCAGGCAACTAACGCCGAAAATAAAGCGCGAAAGGCAAGAGCGGAACATTACGCGAAAGCTCTAAAGGAATACGACAAGCATTGCACAGATCTCTTCAATTACTGGAAACAACTCAGAGACGAAGAAAGAGACGCGCGAAAGAAGTACGCCGCTTAGATTCTCTCTATTGCAGGTTTTCAATCACTAATAATTTACGCTTGGGCTATTTACAGCGTCGTTACCATTGAAAGTACGACGACTTTAGAAATTTTCGGATTAGTAACGCTCGTTTGCACGCAATCCTTTGGCTTAGTGTTTGTAGTCGTTAAATATTTCTTCGGGCAAAAGTCCGAAGGTTTAAGTGAAATTACGCAATTTATCGATAAAACGCGTCCGATTTCCCCCGTGTCCGATAAAAAGTCAATAAAAACGAACAACGTCGACAACGTAGGTAATTAGTCTCCCTGACGTTTATCGGCGTTTTATTCGTTCGTTTCGTCCGAGTCGTCAAGAAATCGCCGCGCGTATCGAATAAAAAGTTCCCAATGTCGCGCGGCAAAATCGGGATCGCTTCCCAACATATGTCCCGAACGAGGAAACTCGAGACAGTCAAAGACGGGCGTTTGCTCGTCGTTCGGCTTAACGTCGTCGATGCTCTTGGCTCCCAGCTTTTCAAACGCGGCGGAAATTTTAACGCAATGATTGCGTCCGACGACCGAATCTTTTGCGCCGTATGCCGCCAACGTCGGAACGACTCCGCCGTTCTCCAAATACGCCAGCGGCGAGACGGACGCTATTCGCGCCTCGATCTCTTCAGTCGGATTCTCTATTTCTTCCGTCGACGTTTTTTGACGCGTCATTAACGAAACGATCCCCGCGACGGTCTCCGCTTTTTGGACGGGGTTCCACGCATCGACGTGAAAATCGATCGGAGCGACGCGCGGCGCGATAAAAGCAATTTGCAACGGCGCTTTCTTACTGCGCGAATACGCGTATAACGATAGAATATGCCCTCCGGCGGAGTCGCCTCCCAACGCGACGCGCTTCAATTCAACGCCTCGCGCGCTTGCGACTTCCTTCAACTTGGCAAGAGCCGCGTCGATTTCGTCTAGGACGGCTTCCATTGAATATTTGTCTTTCGTCGCATCGTTGAAAAGCATATATTCGACGGACGCCGCAACATAGCCCGATTTAACGCAACGTCGAGCAAATCCAGCCATATCTTTTCGACTTCCGACCGACCAAGCGCCCCCGTGTATGTAAACGATCGCGCTATGCGTCTTGTCTTTCGCCAGTTCTTTTGGAAAAAAACAGTCGATTTTATTCCATTCGGCGGCGCCGTAAGAAACGTCGGCAAGCGTTTCGCCGTCGACGTCCTCTTCCCATTCTTCAAAATAACCCGAATATTTAAGCGCGTCTCGTACTCGGTAAGCGGCGTATAGACTACAGCTTGCGACGCTTACAACAACGAAAGCCAATCCCCACAATAGGAACGTTACTGAAAGTCTTTTACGGGAATTTCTCGTTAAACGCATAGCTCAAACCTCAATAGAATAATACTTTATTGACTTTTTACAACCCAAGCGGTTTGACGGCTCGTTCGAGGATTCCGTTTAACGAAGCGATCGCCAATCCGTAATTTGTCATCGGCGTTCCGGCTTCCAACGCTCGCTGAACTCGCGACGTCATCTCGCGCCTATTGAACATACAACCGCCGCAGTGGATCGCTAGATCGAAACCTTTCATCGATTCGACGTCGGGAAAATCGCGTCCCTGAACGTGTTCGATTCTCAAAGTTTCCCCAAACTTTTTACGCAATAACCGAGGTATTTTCACCGTTCCAATATCTTCTTCTATTGGGTGATGCGAACAGGCTTCCGCAATCAAAACGCGCGAGGTCGGCGTCAATTTGTCAATGGCGCGCGCGCCCGCGACTAGCGTTTTTAAATCGCCTTTTTGCCGCGCAAACAAAATCGAAAAAGAAGTTAAAGGAATCGTTTCGGGGACAAGCGCCGCGACGGTTTTAAAAACCTGAGAATCGGTAACGACAAGCGTCGGCGGAGGATTCATACTTCTGAGAACCGTCTCAAGTAAATTTTCTTTCACAACGACGCAACCGCAGTCTCCGTCCAACAAATCGCGAATTGTTTGAACTTGCGGGAGAATAAGCCGTCCTTTGGGAGCCTCTTTGTCGATAGGCGTCGCGAGAAGCGCCAATTCTCCCGGCGCTAGAAGATCGGCGACGAGCGGCGGAGGCGTCAAAAAATCCTCGGGCGCCAATTTAATCAACGCCTCTCGCAACTCCGGCGCGCCCGTCTTTGCTTCGAAATCTCGTTTTGCGGAAAAACGCGCCGTCGTCAAATTGTATGATCGTAATCGCGCTTCAAGTTTTTGAACGATCGCTTCGTCGGCGCCGTCAATTTTATTCATTACGACGAGTAGCGGAGTATCGCGTTTGCGCGCTTCTTCGACCAAACCCTCTTCAAAAGCGCCAAAAGCGTCGTCTCCGAGCGTCGCGTCGATTACCAGCAAAAATAAATCCGCGCGATCAAACGCTTGTCGCGTCTTCGCGACGCGTTCGGCTCCCAAAACGCCGTCGTCGTCGACTCCGGCCGTGTCGATAAGCAAGACGGCGCCAAGCGGCTGAAGTTCAAGGGCTTTTTCAAGCGGATCGGTCGTCGTACCCGCTACGTCGGAAACGATCGCAAGGCTCTGTCGCGTCAACGCGTTTAACGTCGAAGATTTACCGACGTTACGTCGTCCAAAGACGCCGATCTGCAACCGCAAACTCTTGGGAACTGATATTTGTATCGTCAAAGGTTGACTCCTGTAATTCGGGTCCCAGACGTCGCGTCAAAAAGGCATATTCAACGATAAGGGAACTTTCTCATTATATAACTGATTTTAAAAGTTTGACAGGGGGGAAAGAATAAGTTTAAAACGAACAAACGTCGGGAAAAAAATAAAAAAAGCGCGTCGTCTATATTCAAGTCGATAAAATACCGCTATAATATGTCCAAGGAAAAGCGACTTCCACAGCGACGCGTCCAAACGCGCGCGACAAGTTCGGACTTGTCGCAAACCGAAACTTTTGGCTCCGTCAGGCGTTATAAGCGTATAACGAACGCGTTTGGAAAATCAGGGTCGTTTTCGTGCCGTCGTCAAACGAACGCGCTCCGTCCGCCGACGGAACGCGACTTTGCGGCGGCGTCAAACACGACTCCGCAAGGACTTCAAAGTGATTTCAGAACAAAACCCGTCTAACGCAAAACCTCACGATTCCAACGCGCGCCTTATGCTTGCGGTTCAGGCTAACGACGCTTTTGCGTTTGAAGAGTTAACGTCGCGTAATCAGTCGCGCGTTTGCGCGTATTTACAACGATTGGTCGGCAATTTGCAACTTGCCGAAGATTTGACGCAAGAAGTTTTTACGCGCGTGTATAAACATCGTTCCTCTTACCGTCAAGAAGCGCGTTTTTCCACATGGCTCTACCGAATCGCTCATAACGTGGCGTCAAACGCGTTGCGCGCCAAAAGCCGTCGCCCGGAAGCGTTGTTTAGCGTGGTTTCAGCGGGCTCCAGTTCGTCAAGCGTCGGGATAGAAGACGAAATACTTGCGCAAAGCGGCGCGACGCCGACGCGTCAGCTGGCGCGCGCCGAAATACAAGAAATCGTACTTGCCGCCGTAAATTCTCTTTGCGAGAACCAACGAGAAGCGGTCGTTCTCAAGAGATTTGAGAATAAAAGTTATCAGGAAATAGCCGAAATTATGGAATTGACGCCCAAAGCGGTTAAATCGCTCTTGCACCGCGCGCATTGCAACCTCAAAGAAGCGTTGACTCCTTACGTTCAATCGGGGAGGCGCCCGCAATGACGGAACCAAACGACGTCCTCAACGTCTCGTCGACCGACAATTCTTCCAACGTCTTTGAAAAAGACTCCGAAGGAAAAGACGACAGAGAGAAAGACTCCGAATCGTCGTTAGACTCTATCGACGAAGAAATCGTGGCTTATCTCGACGGCGAACTCACGGAAGAGGATCGACAAGATTTTGAGCGTCGCTTAGAATCCGACGTTAAATTAAAGGAACGATTTGAAACGCATCGTTCCACGTGGGACGCGCTTGATCTACTTGTAGGGCTTGAATCGAAAGTCGACGTCGCGTGTTCGACCGTCGAGCGTTTAAATTCGGAAACGCAAAGAGAAATAGCCGAATTAAACGCGCGCAACCGTCGGCGCAAGCGTTTTTTCCTTACGGTCTGCGCAGTCGCGTCGTGCGCGTTTGCCATATTGGGATTTTGCCTGTTTAGCCTATTCTTTCCCGACGTTCAAAAACAACGTCTCAAAGATCGAAACGTCGTAAGTCGACTTGCTCAATTAGAAGCGATCGGAGATTTTGAATATCTCGTCGCTTTGTCGCAAGAAGATTTTTTCGCCAAGTCTTCTTCCCAAGTCGTTAGCAATTCAGAGAACGCGTCAAATCAGACGAAATCGCGAGAAAAGACGGAAATAGAGCGTTCCTACAAAGAGTTGCAAGACCGTGCTTTCTATCGTCTTCAGCAACGTTTTGAACGACTTGACGCCCCTTCGAAGAAACGTTGGCGTCTTTTATGGAAAAGAATAGAGGAGGCTCCGAATAGAAGCGCGCTCTTAAAAACGTTAGACGAATATTCGGAATGGTTGACTAATATTGCAAACGACGAAGAACGAGACAGACTTCAAACTGAAAGCGTTTCGGAACGAATCGCAGACGTCCGACGTAAAAACGAAGAACTGGCTCGTTTTTGGGCGCGTTTTCCGTCGCGTCCTCAAGGAAACGGCTCCAGAATTTTGACGCAAACGGGCGCCGAACAGACAAATAAACAACAAGAAAAAGGAAATGAAAAAAACGCGTCCTTTTCGCCTAACGATTCCGCGCCGTCTACGCCCTTTGCGACGCCGATGCTTACGTTGCGCAGTTTGTTGCCGGAAGAATTAAGGCGCGAAGATTTCCGTTCCGTCTACCAAAAATACGAACTTTTCCGTCGAAACGACGGATTAGACGAAAAAGACAACGACGGTATCCTTGATTTCTTGAAGTCGGAATCCAACGTCGACGATTCCCTTTCAGAAAACGCTAAAAAATATTTAGCGTCGTTGCCTGACGACGAACGTCGTTCGGCGTTAAGTTTGATAACGGCGTTGTGCGTGTCGGAAAAAAACGCAAGCAATTATTATTGGCAAAACGCCTTTCGACGTCAATCCTCCTCGCCCAACTACGGTTTTCGGAAAGAAGGAACATACGCTCCGTTCGGAAATTTTATAGGTCGTCAAGACGCTTCCATACGCGAATTAGCCAACGACCTCAGAAACGCAAACTCAAACGTAAGAGATTATATTACGTCAAGACCTTCACAAGAAGCGCAAGCGTTGTTGTTTGGACTTCACTGGGGCGGCGAAAGAATTAAATTCGGTCTTTCTTCCCAAACGTCCAACTCGGCGCCTTTACGTCCAAACGACTCTCATAAAGCGCCGTCTTTGCTGCAAGCGCCGACTGGACGCTTTACCCCCTATCCAACGAACGACCAAAAGAACCCTTCGCATACTAGACGCCGCGAAAACGAAGCTCGGTCTTAGAACGGCTCCTTATGATAGGCTGCATATGGAGCCAACATTATCGCAAGCAACAAATCGCTTAAATTCTTCATATTTATCAAAAACAAACCTTTTTTGCGCATTTCTGCAAATTATCTACATATTCTACGTATATTCTTCTTGATTTTATTGTTTTTTATTCTATATTTATCCTAGGATAACAGGATGGGGAGTCTGAAGTTAGATAGAGATCGAATTATGCGTTGTTTTCTTGGGTGACGACTTGCAACAACGCTTGCGCCGAAGTCGAGGGGGTTCGACTCCTTCGTTTTTTATTCCTCTTCCATTGCTTTTATTACGGCGATTCCAATCCTCATCCCTTCTTCTTGACGTCTTGTTCTATATCGGTATAATTTCAAAGATCTATATTACGTCGCAACGCGCTTTGACTCCGCTGCGGCAATTTTTACAATGGGCATATTTCAGAGACCGCGAGTATATATCGATCCGAAATGCGTAACTAATAGACGGCGGTAGAACCGCAGGAGTTGTAATGATGAGTACGAACGTTCTGTTGTTGCCGGAACTTCGAGAAATGATCGCGTTAAAAGACGCGGCTGAAATGCGCGTTTTCTGTTCGGCTCTTCACCCTGCGTCAACCGCCGAGTATCTCAGCGTGCTCAAACCTGCCGAGATATGGACGATTCTACAAGCGAATTCCACGACTCTAAGCGCGGAAATATTTAGTTACTTTGATCGCGACCTTCAGATTCAACTACTCGAAAGTTGTCCGCGCGATCAAGTGGCTAAATTGCTCGAAGAAACGCCGTCGGACGACCGCGTCGACTTACTTGAGGAAGTTGACGCGGAGGTTTCTGAAGAGTTAAAACGCCTCCTCTCCAAAGAAGACCAAAACGACGTCGCGTTGTTAAGCGCGTATGAAGAAGACACGTGCGGCGCGGAAATGTCGTCCGACTTTGTACGACTTCACGTCGATATGACCGTCGGAGAGGCGATCGCGGAAATTAGCGCGCAAACGCACTTAATGGAAACGGTCTATTATCTATACGTACTTGAAGAAGACGGGCGCCTTGCGGGCGTTGTTTCCGCCAAAGACCTCCTGCGTCGTATCAATCAACAAGAAGACCCGATCGCTTCTTTTATGAAATCCGCGATGACGTTGATTACAGTCAACGCTAACGAGCGCCGCGAAGAAGCCGTCAAATTAGT
>JAZUGM010000321.1:0-42358 GCA_045641205.1 Thermoguttaceae bacterium | reverse complement strand
CGAATCCGCGCCTTTTGACGAGAATCAAATGTTCCAATCGGTCGATTTTATGCCCGAAGATAGTTCCGCCGTCGACGCTTCTGAATTGAGCGATATGGGATTCTCCGACGTGGACGGCGACGTTCAAGGATTTGACGATTCTGAAGAATAAACTTTTGTCGATTCCGTATCGGACGAAAAACTCGAACGATCGATTCTTTGGTCGTTCGAGTTTTTTATTTGTAAAAACGTAAATTTTTTGTAACTGTTCCCGAACGCTTACAAAGAATTTACGAGACTGTCGTTTGGAACGATTGCGTTACGTATAAATGGAATTAGCGCGAATTATGAATATTCAAAGCCGCAGACCAACGATTAAAACGAAAGACGATGAAACTCGCGTTTTCAGCGTTGAGAACGGCGTATTGTTGAGCGACGCGTTGGATTCCGCGTTTTTTCAAGTCGAACGACTTTGCGGCGGACGAGGCGTTTGCGGCGCCTGTCGCGTGAAGATCGTCGAACCCGACGGAACCGTTCGCAACGTTTTGGCGTGTCAAACGCGCGTGGAACGCGATTTGACGGTCTTTTTCGAACCGAAAGTTCTTCCCAAGATTATTACGCCTGAAACGAGTCGTTTTAATACGGAGAAAATCGAGCCGACGGCGGAAGAAACTCAAGGCGAATTAGGATTGGTCGTCGATTTGGGAACGACGACGCTCGTTTGCGCGCTCGTTTCTCTTGTTACGGGACGCGTTCTTGACGTCGCTTCGACTCGAAACACGCAAATTTCCTTCGGAAGCGACGCCGTTTCCCGAATAGCCGCCGCCAACGATCCAACTAACGCCGAACGAATGCGTCGTTCCGTCGTTAGGGAAATCGGAAAAGTCGTCTATGAATCCACGCGAAAGTTACGACGCGAAACTTCGTCGGTTAGTGAAATAATCGTCGCGGGCAACACGACGATGGAATTCCTTTTTGTCGGGCGGGACGTCAGTCCCTTGGGAATCGCGCCCTTTGACGTCGGATCGAAAATCTTTCCCGCTTATCAAGCCGACTTTTTTGATTGGGGCGTTTCTTTTAAACGTTCGGCGCGCGTTCGTATTTTTCCAATTATTTCGCCCTTTGTCGGCGGCGATTTGCTTTCCGGCTTCGCGAGATTACGTCGACTTGGCGCTTTTGACGACGACAAAACGGCGCTTTTGCTTGACGTTGGAACAAACGGAGAAGCGATTCTATCGCGAAAAGGTCGCTTTTTTGCGACGTCGTCGGCCGCCGGTCCCGCGCTTGAAGGAAGCGAAATATCCGTAGGCTCGTTGGCGGTTCCCGGCGCGATTTATTCGCTTCAAGCGAACGTCGAACGCCAAACGTGGGCGCCGCGTTGGTTTGGCGACGGCGCGCCGAGGAGTCTTTGCGGTTCAGGTTTGATCGATGCGTTAGCCGCCGCGCTTGATTTCGGTTTGATCGCGCCGAACGGTCGAATACGAGAAGCGGACTCGCTCGAAATTAAATTGACGGGACGCATCGATTCGTCGGGAAAGCGCGCGTTGTTACTGACGAATCCGCCTTACGTCGACGATCAAGGCGTATGGTTAAATCAGCGCGACGTTCGACAGGCGCAACTTGCGATCGGAGCTATTAAGACTGGGTTGCGCGCGCTGTTAGAAAAAGCCGAAACGAACGCCGACGAATTAGACGCCTTTTATTTATCGGGCGGGTTCGGATCGTCTCTCGACAAATATTCGGCTCGACGCGTCGGATTAATTCCTAGGGACGTCGCGCTTGAACGCGTTTGTTATTGCGGCAATTCTTCGCTAGACGGCGCCGTCGACGCGCTCTTAGGACGCGTCGAATGGGAGCTCCTTTCCGTGTTATGCGACTCCGTTGAAAATATAGACTTGGCGACGCTTGAGAATTTTAGCGGGATATTTGCCAATGAAATCCGTTTTCCAGATTTAAGTTAAAAACAAGACGCGCAAGATTCGCATAAGGGTTGGAAGCGTTCGTTGGACAGAAAAAACCTGCGAAGCCTTGACGCGCTGAAAACGGATAATCTTTTCAGCGACGTCAAGAGAACCGTCGTAACGTCAGTCGGCGGTTGCGCGTCCCGTCGCAACGTCAAATTCGTCGACCGCCGGCACTAACATTGCCAGAGACGCGAAGAAGTAGGCGGCGACGACGGATACGAAAACCAAGAACGGCTTGCCTAACATAAAGCTAGTCGCGGCGTAAAACGTCGCGGGCGGCAACGTAAAGGAGGCGAGCGCGATCGCTTTGGACGGGTTTCGCGCTCCTAACGCGACGTACAAGCCGATTCCTCCCCCTAACATAAACGCAAGGAACGGCTGAAGTTGCGCTTCAAACGACCCGCTAAACGCCAACATCGTCCAAATACACACCGCGACGCCGACGAATAAGAAGAAGACGACGCCCAAACTTGTCGCGGCGGCGCTACGCGTGTTTTCATATTGCAAGCCGATATGAACGCCGATCGTCGCAACGAACGCGTAAAGAACGAGTAATCCTATGAGCAGATAACAAGCCGTCGAGGGGGCGACGGCTCCCTTATAGCCGAGGTAGCCGCATAAAAGCAACGGAAAAATCGTCGCTTCTTTCATATTGTAGAAGGCGCCTAACAATTTGCCGTAAACAAACTCTTTAGGAGACAAGTCGCTCGCCAGTAAGAGCGGAAAAGCGCCAAGGTCGCGTTCGGACGTCAGCGATGCGATCGACTGCGCGTTGAGCAGGAACATCGAAAGAAGAATTAGCGGAACGGTCGGACCCGCAAGTTGAGCGAACGAAGGCGTCGCCGAAGTCGTTAGCGTCGTGTGAAGCGAAACCGCCGCCAAGACGAAGAGCAGGAAATAGACCGCGCGAATAATAAACGTCTTGCGTCCGTAAGCGCGCGTGCATATCTCGCGCCACAGAATCGGATTGTCCCAAACTTGTTTGGCTTTTCCGCTAGACGAGATCGACGGGTCGACCGCGTATTTTCCTTCCGGCGCCACGCCCGTTTCGATCGATTCTTGAGTCGTCGTTCCCGATTTTTGCGCGAGTACTTCGCGCGCCGCGACGGCGACGCCCGAAAGACCTTCGCGCGTTTCGACGTCGCGCAACGTTTCTTCGACGGCGAAGAGATTGTCGGTTAGTTCCTGATAAGGATTGTCGTCGCGCGCGCCGGTCGCTTGCGCGCGACGTTCCGCCGCTTCGCGATCAAGACGCGCTTGGATCGCTTCTTGTCGCCACGTGTCTTGTTCCATCGTCGCGTTTTTAATCGTTTCGCGCGACGGGTTCCATACGCGCGCCATAAGAATCGCGTACCCGTTAATAAAGAGCGTCAACAGCGCGTAAAAACCGAGAAACGGGGCGATCGGTTTGAGAGTCGATCGCACGGCTTCGCAGAACGAAGCGGCGGTTCCGAAATCGTCGGGACGCGTCGCTAGAAGAATCGCGCGCCACGGACTGGCCATATCGGCGATCGCCTTCGTTGAAAAACCGAACCAAGCGTCGCCGACAAACCCGCGTCCGACGACTTCCCAAAATCCTAACCAAATCGCCAATACGAGGATAGTCGTCGAAAGCGCTTGAAAAGTCTTATCGCGCCAAAGGGCGATGCACGAACCAAGCGATCCTCCGACAAACGTCGCGAAGAGCGTCGTCAGAAACACGCGCGCCACTTGGGCGAACGAGACGCCGCCAAACGCGACGGTCGCTAGTAAAATCGGAAGTGAAACGACGATAAAGACGAAGATTTCCAACAGCGCCGCCGTCAATTTGCCAAGGACTAACTCGCTGTTCGACAGACGCGTCAAAAGCAGGAGCAAGAGCGTCTTTCTATCTTTTTCCTGACCGACGGCGACTGCGGCAAAAGTCGCCGCAAAGAAAAGCGCGACGACTAATTGAAGGGGCGCGAGCAGTCCGAAGAGCGACGCTCCGAAACGCGCAAAGTCGCCGACGTCTACGATGCGTTGCGATCCGCAAGCGACTAGCCAAGCGGCGCTGATCGCCAAAAGGAGAAAACCGCCGTATACTCCGCGCCCAATGTAAGTTTTATCACGTCGGGGAGCGATCGTCGCTTCGCGCGCGAAAACTGGACCAATTAACATCGTCTTAACCTCGAATAGGAATCTTTTGTCGCTAATCTCCGCGTCCACGACGCGTTCTGTTTATTATAACGCGCGGGGGCTTCTCTCGCAAGAGGCGTTTCCAACGCGTTGTCTTTTCTTTATCGTCAGAAATATGCTTTTTCTCGTGTTTTTCAGCGACGTTTTGCGTCTATAACGCGCCAAATTTGTCGATCATACGAGCAAACTTCAATATTTTTTTCTTTTCCTACGCTCGTCTTGTTTTCAGTCGTCGCTTTTGGTATAATGAGGACAAACGGAATTATAAACGCGCGAACATTGGCGCGTTTGGTTTACTGAGCGCAATTTAGCGTCTCCGTAGACGTTTGGAACAAATCGACAATTCTACGAAAGGAACGTTATGACTCTAAATTGGAGACGACTTTCGGTTTGTACGGCTGCGACGGTCGCGTTTTCGGCGTGTTTAATTATGCCGTTGCGTTCGGAGGAACCTAACGTTGGCGAGCTGGAAGCGCCAAACGCCGAGACGCAGGAGGCGCCCGAAATGTCTAATGAGAACGATTCCGTTGAATTTGACGAAAACGCAAACGAGACGGAGAGCGAAAAGTCGGAAAACGAAAAGTCGGAAAACGAAAAGCCGGAAAACGTTGAAGCGACGTTGGAAAACGCGGTTGAGCAGGAACTGAACGCCGCCGGTAATTCGCCGGAAGAATTACTTGATCTCGCAACGGAATTGAAGTTGTCGGCGTCCAATTTGCTCGACTTAACGAAAGTTATTTCGTTGTGCAACAAAGCGGAACAACAAGGGCTTGACGAAGCAAATCTTGAATTTGCCAAACAGTTGCGTCTTTCCGCGCGTCTTGATCGAGGTCTTGCCGTCGCGCAACTCTTTTTGAATCCGGATCTTCCCGTAGAACAATTGCCCCGAGGTTGGGAAGGCTTGCGCGACGCCGCGATCGGCGATTTGGAAGCGGCGTTGGCAGACTCCGCTGAAACGCCCGTCGCGCAACTCGCGATCGGTCGTCTTTATATGCTTGCGGAGCGCGACGAGGACGCGAAAAAGGCGTTCGACGCGTCCGTCGTTGGAGAGGACGCCGACGCGGACGCAAAGGTTCTCGCGTATATGTTCCGCGCGCTTTTAGAAAACGATCCGCACGCCGCTTTGCCCTTCGTCGAGAAAGCCGTCGCGCTTGGAACGACTTCCGAGCCGCGCCTTTTTTCGCAATATTCCGCTTACTTGCAACTTCTTGATCGAACTGACGAAGCGCTGAAACAAATCGATCGCGCAATCGAACTTGCGCCGAACGAACCGACGTACAAGAAGGAAAAAGCGATTTTATTGGCGAAGATCAAACGCGTCGACGAAGCGCGCGCGCTCTTTGACGAGGCGACGAAAGATTCGGGCGAGAAACTTGATTTGATGGTTGAAAAGGGGCAGTTTTTGGCTTCGATCAACGATTTTGACGGCGCGTTGGCGCTCTATACGGACTTGCTCGAAAAATACGACGGACCGGGACTTTATTTCCTTCGCGGCGCTCTTTACGCGCAACAAAAAGACTTCAATAAAGCGTTGGCGGACGCTAATCAGGCGTTGCGACGCGACGGAAATCTTTTGCCCGCTTTGCGTCTCAAGGGAATCGTCTACGTTCAGATGGAAAAATACGACGACGCCGTTCGTACTTTTGAACAGTTGAAGCGTAAATCCAAGGACGTCGAAGGCAAAATTGAGGCGACGACCCAAATTGCATACGCTATTTCGAAGCAGGGGAAATACAAGCGCGCTTCGGGTATTCTGAAGACTGAGTTAGAGAAGAATCCCGACAACGTTGAACTGTTGCGTTCTTTAGCGGATATGGAGCTTCTTTTCGGTCACTGGGGCGAAGCGGACTCCCTTTATAAAAAATTGCTCGAATTAGATCCGAAAGATTCCGGCGTCTTGAATAATTATTCGTGGTTGCTCGCGACTTGCCCGGACGAAAATTTCCGCGACGCCGCGCGAGCCCTTGAATACGGCAAGCAGGCGGCCGAAGCGACTCTTTACGCGACGCCCCATATCCTCAGCACGCTTGCCGCCGCATATGCGGAAAACGGCGATTTTGAAAGCGCTAGAAAATGGTCCCAAAAGGCGGTTGAACTTGGCGAGGAGGAAAAGCACGAATCGCTGGAAGATTTGAAAAAAGAACTCGCCTCATACCAAGAGAACAAGCCGTGGCGCGAGACGTCGGAAGTCTTGAAGGAAGTCGAAGACGACGCGCGCGAGGAACAAAAAGATCAAGACGAATCAAAAGACGAGTCTTCGCAAGAAAAACAGGAAGAAACGCAATCCTGACGTATTGTCGGTTCGTTCGCTTGTTCGTTCTTTTCGCGCGTTTTGACGTTCGAAAAGAACGAGCCGTCGGCTTGAAATCGTCGTTTTTTTACAAAAACAAGAGGTTTTTAATATGCAATTAGCTTCGTTTTCTTTGACGCGTCGCGTTTTTTTAGCGTCGGCGTTAGTCGCGTCGTTTTTCTTCGTTTCGAATTCGGCGGCGCGTGCCGACGAGCCTAATTTTCAACAGATTTCGAACGTCGTCTATAAGAAGGTCGGCGATCGCGAAATTAAATTGAATCTTTTCTTGCCGGTAAAAGACGGTCAAACGCTTAAAGGCGAGCCGCTTTTGATTTTCCTCGACAGCGGATGTTGGTATTCTGGAGAACCGGGCGACGGCGGATTATGGCGCAGTATCGGCGCGATCGAACGCGGTTTCGCGATCGCCAGCGTTTCGCATCGTCCGATCAGTGAAGCGAAATTCCCGGCGCAAATGGAAGACGTGCGCGCCGCCGTTCGTTTTTTGCGTAAACACGCGTCCGAGTACGGCTACGATCCCGAGCGTTTTGCCGTCGCGGGCTATTCCAGCGGCGGAAACCTGTCTTTGACCCTCGGTATTTCCGACGAGAAGTCGATTTTCAACGTCGGCGACAATCTCGACGTTTCCGGGCAAGTTCAGCGCGTTATCGACTACTATGGTCCCGCCGATCTTGCTTTTGTTTTCGAACGTTACTCTAAACAAGCGATCGACTGCATATACGACGCTTTCGGATTTGATCGTAAACTTGTCGACAAATCGAACGAAGAATACTACGCCAACGTTCAAGAACTTGCAAAAAAATACTCGCCTATTACCTATGTCGACGAAAATTTTGCGCCGACGTTGATTTTCCAAGGCACGGAAGATCCGCTTGTTCCGTTGAGTCAAAGCGCGCTGATGTTTGAAGCCTTGCGTGTCGCGGGCGTTCGTTCGCAGTTGATAGTCGGCGACGGCGGCGTTCACGATCCGCGAACCGTGACGTCGATAAATATGGCCATACGCGAGATTTTTGAATTTTTGCGCTGGTGATTTGGTATTTTTTCCGTATTTTTTTGAAAAAAACTTGAAAACAGGGCGGCGGCGCTTTATAATTAACGGCAGTGCGCGCGACGACGTAAGAATCGCGCGTTTGGTCATATTCGGCGTTTTACCGTCAACAGAGCCTTCTAGAAAGGACTATCCTTATGCGACGTCAACATTTGTTTCTTAGCGTTTGCGCCGTCGCGGCGTTAGGTTTCGTCGTCTCTTCCCCCGTTTTTGCCGCGTCCTCGCCGCAAGACGCGCCCGCCGCCGAGGCGTTTGTCCTTGACGAGGAGATTTTTAACGTTCCAGAGGGCAAGGAATCCGCGTTCTATCAAGAGCGATCCAAGGCGATCGACGAAGCGATGGACAAGTTCGTTCAAACGAAGCCCAAACAAGACGAACTCGAACGCGTTCTCGCCAAAGCGAACGCCGCGATGAAGACGATTCAAAAAAGTCTCGCTTTTGCCGAAGACGTCGCCGCGAATGAATCGATGCGCGCGTTGCAGGTCTATTGTATGGGGTTGGCGCGCGAGGATAATCTCGACGAACTTCAAGCGATTTACGAGTCGGAATGCGCCAAAGGCGAAAGCGCCAAGTCGCGCGCCGATATTGTCGGGCTCTTGTTCGACCAAGCGCGCATTCAGCACATTGGCGAAGCGGGCGACGCGGAAGCTCTGGCGAAGCTGGGCGACGAGCTTGTTGAAAAATCGTTGAAAGTCGATATTACGGCGCAGTATATGTCGCAATTTGTTCAAATGGTCGCCCAATTTGACGAAAAAATCGGCGACGAAATGATGAAAAAAGCCGTCGAGGCTTTCAAAAATTCGGGCGACAAACTCCGCGAGCGCGTCGGTATGTCTTTGGAAGGCAAACAACGTTTTATGAACCTTGTCGGTAATGAAATGCTTGTGGAAGGTCGTTATCTTGGCGGCGAAGAGATCGACTGGAGCAAATATCGCGGCAAGGTCGTTTTGGTCGATTTTTGGGCGACTTGGTGCGGTCCGTGCGTTCGCGAGGTTCCAAACGTCTTGGCTTTGTATGAGAAATATCACGACGCCGGATTTGAAGTTTTGGGATACAGCCTTGATTCCGACCTCGAAGATCTTGAAAAGTTTGAAAAGGAACGTCAGTTGCCTTGGAAGACCGCTTCTCGAAAGCTGTCTTGCGAACCCGACGATTCGAACGCAAAAACTTTCGTCGATTTGACCGCCTATTACGGAATCAACGCGATCCCGACGATGGTTCTGGTCGGTAAAGACGGCAAAGTTCTCGATACGAACGCGCGCGGCGAACATTTGCAACAATTGCTCAAGGAACAATTTCCCGACGTTAAATGACCTCCGAATGAAGACGTTATAACGGATAGCGCGACGTCAACGTCTGTTTGACGTCGCGTTTTGTCGTTTTCACGCGCTGAAATTTGTCGAAGTCGCGCCGGTATTCCTCCTTTTTGTTTGTTTTTTGAGACGCGATTCTTGACGCCTAGGGGCGTCGTCGGTTATACTGTAGGTTCCGTCGACCTAGAGGAAAACGAACGCCGAGCGTTAAAGCCTTTGACGTTTCTTTTCGCCGGACGAATCTATTAGAATTTACCGTCGCGTCCATTGGAGCGCGTCCTTAGTTTGCAAAAGAGCGATTTATGTCGGTTCCCGAACAACAGCGTCTTTCCTTTGAGCGTCCCATCTTTGAGATGGAGGCGCGTCTCGAATCGTTGCGTAAGAGCGCCAATTCTCCAGAAATACGGGACGAAGTTCAGCGTCTAAGACTGGGACTTGCCGAGTTGACGCGCAAAATTTACGCTAATTTGACCGCTTGGGAAACGGTCGAGGTGGCGCGTCATCCCGAACGACCGCAAACCGCCGATTATCTTGATCTTGTTTTTGACGATTTTGTCGAATTGCATGGCGACAAAACCTTTGGCGACGATCGCGCGATACGCACGGGCTGGGCGAAATTAGACGAGTTCAAGACAATGGTAATCGGTCATCAAAAGGGACGCGATTCCAAAGAACGAATTCAATGTAATTTCGGTTGCGCGCATCCTGAAGGGTATCGTAAAGCGTCCGCCAAAATGCGTCTTGCCGCGAAATTTGGACTTCCGATTATTTGTTTTATCGACACGCCCGGCGCTTATCCGGGCATAGCCTCCGAAGAACGAGGCGTCGCGCAAGCGATCGCCGAATCGATGTTCGAAATGTCGACTTTGCCAACGCCTATTATTTGCGTCGTCATTGGCGAAGGCGGGAGCGGCGGAGCGATCGGCATTGGGGTTGGAGACCGGGTCGCTATGCTTGAATTTTCGTACTACAGCGTGATCAGTCCCGAAGGTTGCGCCGGTATTTTATGGAAGAGCGGCGACTTTAAGGACAAGGCGGCCGAAGCGTTAAAATTCACCTCGAAAGATTTGTTGAAATTTGGAATCATTGATTCCGTTATTGAGGAGCCGCTTGGAGGAGCGCATCGCGACCACCGATTGACGGCGTTGAAGTTGAAACAATATTTGAGAACTCAGTTGCGCGAATTGACCAAAACGCCCGTCGAAACGCTCGTCGAACGACGTTACGAACGCTTTCGTAGTTACGGCGTCTTTGAACGCGAACAGGCGAACGCGTTGGAAGCGTCGGTTTTGTCGGATTCGAACGAAGACGTCGCGCGTTCTTAATTGTTTCAGCGACGTCGACGATCGAATGGAGAGCGTCGCGTCGAAAGTAATTGTCGCGAGATAGGGCAATGTTAACTAGACTTCTCACTTTTTCGCTTCAAGGCGCGTCGGCTTGTCCCATAGACGTCGAAGTCGACGTTCAGCCGCCCAAATTGGTCAACGATATGCCTAAAGAGGGCAAAACGCGAATCGTTGGGCTTGCCGAAACCGTCGTGCGCGAAAGCGCGGAACGCGTCAAAGTCGCGATCGCAAATTCCGGCTTCGGCATGCCGACGGGCGACATTGTGATCAATCTTGCGCCCGCCGATATTCCGAAGCAAGCGTCTTCTTTTGATTTGCCTATTTCCGTCGGCATTATCGTCGCCTCGGGGCAGTTTTCTCTTTATCGCGCGAGCGAATACGCCGTGATTGGGGAACTTGCGCTTGACGGGACGACTCGTCCTTGCCGCGGCGCCTTGGCGATGGCTCGCGCGGCTAAAAAAATGGGGTTGCGCGGCGTGTTGACGCCCGAAGAGAACGCGCGCGAGGCCGCTTTGGTCGACGGCGTCGACGTCATTTCCATTTCTAGTCTCAACGAGGCGATCGGTTTTCTGAGCGGCGAGTTGGAAATCGAGCCCGTCGCAGGACTGACTACGGACGAATTCGATTCGCTCCTTACTTACGACGTCGATTTTTCCGAAGTGCGCGGTCAAGAAACCGCCAAGCGCGCAATAATGATCGCGGCGGCCGGCGGACATAATTTGTTGATGTTCGGACCTCCGGGCGCGGGCAAGACGATGTTGGCAAAGCGTTTTCCGACCGTTTTACCTCCTTTGACGCTTGACGAGGCGCTTGAAACGACCGAAATATATAGCGCGGTCGGTAAAACGTCGAAGAACGTTCCGCTGATCGCTACGCGTCCCTTTCGCGAGCCGCACCATTCGATTAGCGAGGCGGGACTCGTCGGAGGCGGTTCCAAGCCTTTGCCGGGCGAGATTAGTCTTGCGCATAACGGCGTGTTGTTCCTTGACGAGTTGCCCGAATTTGACCGTAAAACGTTGGAGGCAATGCGTCAACCTCTTGAAGACGGCAAGGTTACCGTTTCTCGCGCGCAACGTTCGGAGACTTTTCCGGCTCGTTTTGTTCTCATAGCGGCAATGAATCCCTGTCCTTGCGGGTATCGGGGCGATTCGCGACGAAATTGCCGTTGCACGCCCAAGCAGGTCGAACGTTATATGGCACGAATTAGCGGTCCTTTGTTGGATCGTATCGACCTTCATATTGAAACTCCGCCGGTTCCTTATCGTAAACTTGCTTCGACGCAGGCGAGCGACACGAGCGAGTCGATCAGACAAAAAGTTTTGGCGGCTCGCGCGGTGCAAACGGAGCGTTATCGCGGTTCCGGCGTCTTCGTCAATTCGCAGATGAAGCGCCGCCATCTCGAACGTTGGGCAAGACTTGACGACGAATGCGGCAAAGTTCTGGAAACGGCGATCAACGAATTTGGGCTTTCGGCTCGCGCGCACGACAAAATATTACGCGTCGCAAGAACGATAGCAGACTTGGCAAACGAGGAGAATATCAAAGCGGATCACTTGTGCGAAGCGATCGGATATCGCGCGCTCGACAGAAAATTGTGGAAATAAACGTTTAATAGAAACGCCGAGTTTCGAGCGTCGTCGCGACGAACGGAAGAAAACGCGTAGAATTTTTACTCAGGGGACGGCGAATTGAGTTCTAAGAAACCGAAAAATACAAACGACGGCGCGCGCAAAACAAAGAACTCAAAACGTTCGCGCGAGGAATTTGTCGTCGATTCCAATTCGCTGGAAGAGCAAGAGCTAGAAACGCTCGACTACGGTTTGTTTGACGAGCGACGGTTGGAAGACGTCGTTTACGCTCCAAGGTCGAAAAAATACTGGGAACGTATGGCGCGCGGATTAAGAGCGCTAATTAAAAACGGAGACGTCGGCGCGTTTTGGCGTTTGGCGCGTTTGTATGAAGACGGACGAGGCGTTAAACGCAATTGGAAACGTATGCTTGAACTCTTGGAACAAGGCGCGGAGAAGGGCGAGCCGAACGCGACTGCAAGATTAGGGTTGTGTTACGAATATGCGATCGGCGTTCCATACGATCCCGAACGCGCTTTGAAGTATTACGAGAAAGCGTCGTCTCTTGCCGACGATTTTGAACTTGTCGGCTTGGCGCGCGGAAGATTGGTCGCCAAAAAAATCGAGGAGTCGACAAGATTTATTTTTTTACGAGAAAAACGTAAGAACAACCAAATCGAACATTTTGAATCGACGTTTGTTACGAACGATCCCCAAGACGCCGATATAATTTTAGACCTCCTGAATCAAATTCAAGATTCTTGTTCCGCTTACGCGTTCTACCGATTGAGTCTTCTGATTTCCAAACTAGGACGCCCCGACGAGATCGCGCAAGTTTTTTCCTACGATTTAATGCGTCGCGCTATCGAAATTTGGTATGCTGAAGCAAAGGCGGGGAATCTTACCTCCGGGGTTTGTCTTGTCGAAATGATCGACTCGGGATTTGCCGAAGAGTTAAACGACTGCGACGTAGACGAAATTTTACAAGAGGCTATAAATTGCGATTACGCGCCTGGAACAACGCGAGTCGCGCTAAATTTGGAGGAACAAGGATTCGACGAACTCGCGTTGTCCTTCTATCGCAACGCTTGCAAGTACGATTGGCCCGGCGCGTTGTTTAGGGCGGGGGCGCTGGAACAAAATTGGTTGCACGACGAGGACGCGTCGTTCCAGCATTTGCAACGGGGCGCGGAGTTGAATCACGCGCCTTCGATCTATTTCTTAGGCGAACATTACTGGAACGCCGAAAAAAGACGGAATCGACGTCGCGCCGTCGATCTATTTAGACGCGCGGCGGAGATGGATTTGGGAATTGCGCAAGAACGATACGCCGATTATTTGAATTCGGAAGATCGTATGGCGATCGACGGGGCGCCGCCAAATCCGAAAGAAGCGTTTCAACTGTATGAACGCGCGGGCGAAAACGGTCGCGAGCTTTCGCGAGTTTCATACGCCGTTATGCTTTACGAAGGCGAGGGGGTCAAGCGGGATCGTAAAAAGGCCGACAAGCTCTTTCAAGAAATACTCAAATACGGTCAGCCTCAAACAAAAGAAGCGTTGGCGATGCGCTTTTTAGACAATCCGGGATACGAGGACAAAATCGAACTGGCGATCCAGACTTTGGAAGAAACGGCGCAAGATTTGTCTTCTTCTTGCGTTGTTTTGGGATTATGTTACTATTCCGGAAAACACGTGCGACGCGACAATAAACGCGCGGCGGAATATTTTGGCAAGGCGGCCGCCGAAGGCGAGGCTGTCGGGGCGATTAATTTTGCCCATTGTTGCCTAGTTGGAAACGGCGTTAAGCGTAATCTTGTCGTCGCGGAATATTTTTTGCGTTTAGCGGCGTCGCAAGGCGATCCCGTCGCCGCTTTTCAACTTGCCGAGGTATACGCGCGCGGAGAAATAACGCCTCAAGATTGGCGTTGCGCCTTCGAGTGGTACAAAACCGCCGTCCAAGGGGACAATAACGACGCGCTTGTCAAACTTGCCGAATGTTATTGGAACGGCTTGGGAGTCGAACGTGATTACGACGCGGCGATCGACCTTTGGAAAAGGGCGTCTACGCTTGGAATAGAACAAGCGGCGGAGGATCTGGAACGCGCGGAATTAGCGCGTGTGGTTCTGAATATTTTTAAACAAGGAAACGACCAAGACTCCAAAACCGCTAAACGCGTCGTCCGTTCCAAACTAGGTTCGCAAAGAGACGAATAATTAATGGCGCGAAATCAGACTACTTTTTTTGACGCCGACTATCCGGCGTGGGAATCTTATAATCCGGCTCGAAAGCGTCTCGTTGCGCGCGTCGTCTTTGTCGACGGTCCGGATGGGGAGTTTGATTATCTTGTTCCAGATGGGTTGCGTGAAAAAATAGCGCCCGGCGCGCGCGTTCTTGCGCCTCTTGGCGCCAAAGATCGCAACGTCGTCGCGTATTGTCTTGAACTTGAGGAACGCGCCGTCGACGATTTCGACGCGACAAAAAACGAACGTCTTTCGTCAAGCGTCGCATTGCGCGATTCGAAAACGTCTCCTCTTTTTGCGTCTCTTGACGACGACGCGGAAAAGCCGGAAGAGTTTGAGCCGACCTTGAACGAAAGCGCGGTTTCGTCCAAGAAAAAATCGTTCCGCCTCAAGGAAATCGTCAACGTCGTCGACGAACGCCCCCTGCTTTCTCCTAAGACTTTAGAACTTGGACGTTGGCTTTCCAAGCGTTGTCTCGCTCCGCTTGGCGCGACGCTCGACGGTATTTTACCCGCAGGCGTGCGCGATTCGATCGGAGCGCGTCTGACTACGGTTTACGAACTTGCGTCCGACGTCGACGCTAAATTATCGCGAGTCGACGCCGTTAAAAACAAACGTCAATACGATCTACTGACGCCGAAGCAACGTTACGTTCTCGACGAACTCAAACGTCAAACGGAGGCGCCGACTCTTTCCGAGTTGACGCGTCTTGCGAAATGTTCGAACGCGCCGATAACCGCTTTGAAAAATCTCGGTTTGATTCGCGTCAGGCGCGTTCGTCGCGTCAGCGCTTTTTACAACGAATTAGTCGCTTCGGAAAAACAAGAAGAAGCGACTAAGCCGCACGTTCTGAACGAAGATCAACAAAAAGCGCTCGATTCGATCGTTCAAGCGTTGCGCGAGGAGAAAGCGCCGACTTTTTTACTGCACGGCGCGACGGGAAGCGGCAAAACGGAAGTCTATATCCGCGCTATTGAGGAAGTCGTTTCTTACGGAAAACAGGCGATCGTGCTTGTTCCCGAAATTAGTTTGACGCCGCAGACCGTTTCGAGATTTCGTTCGCGGTTGGGTTCCGTCGCCGTTTTGCATAGTCGCTTGACCGATTTGGAACGCAAGGCGGAATGGGAAAAAATCGCGTCGGGACGCGCGCGCGTCGTCGTCGGAGCCCGTAGCGCGATCTTTGCGCCGACGCGTCGATTAGGACTAATCGTCGTCGACGAAGAACACGAGACGTCGTTTAAGCAGGACGTGGCGCCTCGTTATCACGCGCGCGTCGTCGCGCGTTATCGTTCGGAGCGGGAGAACGCGCCGCTAATTCTCGGTTCCGCGACGCCTTCGCTGGAAAGTTGGCGCAACGTCCAGTTGAAAAATTACGCGCTTCTTTCTTTGCCTCGTCGCGTGCGCAACCTTCCTCAGCCGCCCGTGTACGTCGTCGATATGCGGACGAAAACGGCGTCGGGCTTTTCCTCGGGCGCGTTGTGTCGTCAACTTTGCCGCGACGTCGAACTCGCGCTTGATTCCGATCCTTCCAATCAAATCGTTTTGCTTCTCAATCGTCGCGGGTTCTCGACCCATATTCAGTGTCCCGCTTGCGGCGAGACGCTCAAGTGTCCCGACTGCGACGTCGCTTTGACTCATCATATTACGCAACAAATCGCTCTTTGTCATTATTGCGACTACCAAATACCCGCGCCAAAGGAGTGTCCTTATTGCGGGTTTGCCGGAATTAAATACGGCGGATTTGGCACGCAGAAATTGGAGCGTGAATTTTGCGCGCGTTTTCCCAACGCGTCCGTGTTAAGAATGGATTCCGACACGACGCAGGCTAAAGACGCGCACGAGAAATATTTGTCGGCTTTTAGGCGCGGGGAATATCGCGTTTTGCTCGGCACGCAAATGATTGCGAAAGGACTCGATTTTCCAAACGTCGTTCTTGTCGGAATTATTAACGCCGACGTCGCGTTGCACCTGCCCGACTTTCGCGCCGCCGAGCGAACTTTCAATTTGATTCTTCAAGCGGCCGGACGAGCAGGACGAGGCGACAAGGAAGGCAAAGTCGTCGTACAGTCGTATTATCCGGATCACCCGGCGATCCGCGCGGCGGTAAACGGCGATTACGAAGGATTCGCGCGCGACGAACTTGCCGCGCGCCGTATGTTGGGCTATCCGCCCTTTACTTCCGCGATTCGTTTTGTCGCGCGCGGTCCCGACGAGCGGGAGACGGCGGAATTTGCGCAGACGTTGGGGGCTTCGTTGCGCGACGCGATTCGCGACGTTAATTTGGCGCGCGGTTACGATCCCGAGGCGGAAAAAAAGAAAATCGCGGAGGAAGACCTCGGCGAACCTTTACGCGACGCGTCGGGTCGAAATTTTGTTTCGCTTTCGGTCAAACGCGCGCGTCCGCCTCTTGTCGCTAGAATTTTAGGACCGGCGCCTGCGCCTTTTGCCAAATTGAGAGGAAATTTCAGGTTTCATTTGCAAATGATGGGAACGCCGAGCGCGTTGTTGCGCGAGGCGACAGAACGCGTCGTGGACGCCAAATTGAAGACGCCGCGCGACGTTCAGTGGATTGTCGACGTCGACCCGCTGGACTCCTTATAATTTGCGTTTAACGTCGTTGTAGAAAGAGATTTGTTGAAAATGGCGTCGATGATTCGACCCTTGGCTTTGATGTGTTCTTTCGTCGTCGGGTGGTTCTTTCCCGAAGGCGCGGTTTTGACGTTTCTTATTCCTTGGTTTGTCCGTTTTATGCTGTTTATGGTCTTTTTAGGACTAGACGTGCGTAAAATGGCGTTGCGTCGCAGTCATTTTGTTATTCTGGCTCTCAATATTGCGATCAGCGTCGGCGGCTACGAGGCGTTGCTCCTTTGCGGCGAATCCTATCGGACGTTGGCGCTTGCCGTGTTTTTTGCCGGAATGGCGCCTACCGCGACGGCTGCGCCCGCGATCGCAAGTTTTCTCAAAAGAGACGTCGAATATGTCGTAACGGGTCTTCTACTAACGACGTTCGGCGTAGCGGTCGCCTTGCCCGCGTTGCTCCCTTGGGTTCTCAATACGGAATTGACGTTCGACGCCTTTTTAAACAATTTTCTTCACGTCGCGTTAAACGTCGCGGGGACGATCGTCGCGCCGATTATCGTCGCGCGCTTATGGCGTTTTATCGTTCCAAGTAGCAAAACGTGGACGAAGCGTTTTAAGAATTGGACGTTTGCCGCGTGGGTTTTAATGGTGACCGTAATCGCGTGCCGCGCTTCCGAATTTATCCAAAACCCCGCCAACGGCGTGCGAACGACGATCCTCCTGGAAATTGGCGCGCTTTCCCTTGTCGTTTGCGTCGTCAATTTCGTTTTGGGGTTTGTCGTTGGCGAAAAAGGCTTGCGCGAAGAATCGAGTCAAACGCTAGGACAGAAGAACACCGGCGCGCTAATCTATTTCGCCTCTTTATACGCCGATCCGATCGTCGCGCTTGGTCCTACCGTTTACGTTTTGTGGCACAATACGTGGAACGCCGTTCAGTTGGAATTTTTGGCGATTAAGGAGAGACGTGTACAAAAAGAGAAGGCGGCGCGTTCACGCGATGATTAATACGCGTATCGAACTTGTTTTTCTCAACCTTTCCCTCTAGATTTTCCCTTCCCGTCCTTTACGTCGTATAAAAAGTATGGCGTCCGTTCGCGAAAAACCGACGATTTCGGAACAAACTGACGCGCTCTCGCGTAGTCAACGCGTTTACTATCCAAGATCAACGCTTTTATAAAGCGTTTGGGTTCGAATGCGCAGATTTTCCGGCGTCGTCTTGTTTCGGTTCGACCGCTGCAATGAATTGCGAGACTTTCAGCGAGCGGTTACGACTATTTCAGTTATGCCTGTCGGTTTGCTTTGCCGCCCTTCTTGACGATTAGGATAAAATCGGGCATAATATAGAGCTAAATTTGCGTCGCGCCGACTTCGTTTTGTCGACGTTTGGACTTTTGTCGATTCCAAGGGCGCCAAGAATTGACGACTACGTTTATTTTTTAAGGGGACGGACAATGAAAAAGACGTTTTTGAAGCTCGCATCGGAATATTGCGATCCTCAAACGGCGCTTTTTCATATTCTCCCCATTCCATACGAAGGAACCGTCTGTTTTAACAAAGGCGCGCTTAACGGCGTTGACGCGATTCTTGACGTTTCCGATCAGTTGGAATATATCGACGAAAAATCGCGTCGTCCCTTTTGGCGTTTTGGGGTTTACACGCACGAACCGATCCCGGAAGCGAAAACGCCTAGGCTGGAAATGGAACGAATCGAAGAAACGGCGCGACGTCTCGATTTGTTTCGTTTCGGACGGTTTCCTATCGCGCTTGGCGGCGAACATTCGATTTCCGGCGCGTTGATTCGCGTCGCGGCGGAAAAATACGACGATTTGAGCGTGATTCAGCTCGACGCGCACGGCGATTTGCGCGACGAATTTGGAGAAGCGGGGCGGGATTCGCACGCTTGCGTTATGGCGCGCGCGTTGGAAGTCGTCGAGAGCGTCGCGCAAGTTGGAATACGAAGTTTTTCCGCCGAGGAATTCGAACGTTTTCCTAAACAAGTCGACGATTTTATCACGCCCGAGGACGTCGAAGACAATTTTGACGCCGTGCTTGAAAAGATTTTATGGCGTTCGTCGCAGAACGTCTACCTTACGATCGATATGGACGTTTTTGATCCGAGCGTGGCGCCGGGCGTCGGCACGCCGGAGCCCGGCGGGCTGACTTGGCGCCAAGTCGTTCGTCTTGTCGATTCGATCGTCGCGGCAAAGAGCGTGATCGGCGCCGACGTCGTCGAGACGGCGCCGCTTGGCGGAAATAACGTCGTTACGGAATTTACCGCCGCAAAGTTAGTCGCGAAAATTATGAACGCCGTTTCGATGAAAAAAGGATTTTGAACGTCGAAAGCGTTAAATATAAGTATTGCATTGGTTTAGGCGAAGGACGCCGCGAAACGCGTCGCGCCGTTTGTTTGTTAGATTTACCGTCAACGCGGAGAATGAAAAATGTCCGAATATCGTCTTGAACATGACTCTATGGGCGAAGTCCAACTTCCTAAGGAAGCCTATTACGGCGCTCAAACGCAACGCGCCGTCGAGAATTTCCCGATTTCGAGTCGTCCTGTCGCGCCCGAATTGATTCACGCTCTTGGACTTGTCAAGATGTGCGCCGCGCAAGCGAACGCGAAACTTGGTCGAATTACCAAAGGGCGCGCTCCTTTGGATCAAAAGGAAATCGACGCGCTTGTTCAAGCGGCTAAAGAAGTCTCCGAAGGTCGTTTCGATTCCGAATTTCCGATCGACGTCTATCAAACCGGTTCCGGCACGTCGACCAATATGAACGCGAACGAAGTCATTTCCAATCGCGCCCTTGAAATCGCCGGATACGATCGTTTCTCGCAAAACAAAAAAATTCACCCGAACGATCACGTGAATTGCGGACAGTCGACGAACGATATGTTCCCAACTTCCATTCACGTCGCCGTCGCGACTGGAATTCAGTCGCGCCTGATTCCCGCGCTCGAGAAATGCCGCGCGATTCTCGCCGCGAAAGCGGAAGAATGGAAAGACGTCATCAAGATCGGGCGAACCCACTTGGCGGACGCCACCCCGATGACTCTTGGACAAGAATTCGGCGGCTTTGCGCGTCAATTTGAATTGGCGATCGAACGCGCGAAAGAAGCGGTCGCGCAAATCGTCGAACTTCCGTGCGGCGGCACGGCGGTCGGCAGCGGCATCAACTGCGATCCGAAATTCGGGTCGACCGTCGCGGCGCTTCTCGCCGAACAAACCGGCGTCGCGTTCTGCGAGGCGAAGAATCACTTCGAGGCGAACGCGCAACGCGACGGACTTGTCGCTTGCCATTCGTTGCTTAAGGCGATCGCTTCCACTATGTCGAACGTCGCGAACAATATTCGTTGGCTTGGCTCCGGTCCTCGTTGCGGTTATTACGAAGTCGTTCTGAAAGACCTCCAGCCCGGTAGCTCCATTATGCCGGGCAAAGTCAACCCGGTTATCTGCGAAAGCCTGATGCAACTTTCCGCGAAAGTCGTCGGCAACGATTCGACGATCTCCCTTGCGGGCGTTTCCGGCGGTCAGTTCCAGTTGAATATCTTGATGCCCGTAATGGCGGACGTCGCGCTCGATTCCGTTCGAATTTTGACGGGCGGCGCCAACGTTTTTGCCGACAAGTGCCTCGAAGGTTTGAAGGCGAATCCCGAAAAGTGCGCCGCCGCCGTCGAACAGAGCTTGTCGATCGTCACCGGGCTCAATCCTTACATCGGCTACGAAAAAGCGGCCGCGCTTGCGAAGGAAGCCTTTAAGTCGGGCAAGACGATCCGTCAGTTGTGCGAAGAAAAAGAAATTCTTCCGCCCGACCAACTGAAAGAAGGACTCGACGTCGTGCGTATGACCAAACCGCTCGACAAATAATTTCTTTTTTCGTTTTCGTAAGTTTTGGACGAGGCGACGACTATGCTATCGGAAGACTCCGCGCTTTACCAACGCGCTATTCGATTTCTCAATCGACGAACGAACTACGAGACTTTCAAGTCGATACCGTATTCGCAGATGGAGAAGTCGTTGGCGCGACTGAGAGAATTTTTGGACTTTCTCGGCGCGCCGGATCGTCGTTACGCGATCGTATGCGTCGCCGGGACGAAGGGGAAAGGTTCGGTCTGTTCGGCGCTTGATAAGATTTATCGCGCGGCCGGGTTTCGCGTCGGACTTTTCACTTCGCCTCATATCGACGAAGTTGTCGAACGTTTTCAAATAGACGGTAAGAATTGCGATAAAACGCTTTTTGCCGAAGTCTTGTTTAACCTAGCGGAGCGCTGGAAAGAGTTTGTCGCTAAACGTAAGAAGTCGCGTAGAGAATCTTACAAAGGCGCTTTAGGCGGTTCGTTGGGCGAAAACGAAATCGGACAAGAGACGAAAATGACTTTTTTCGAGTGGTCGTTGGTTCTTGCCGTCGTTCTTTTTGCGCGCGCTCAGGTCGACGTCGCGATTTTAGAAGTCGGAATGGGGGGGCGATTCGACGCTACAAACGTGTGCGACGCCGACGTTTCCGTCTTGACGAGCGTCAGTTACGATCATTGCGAACAGCTTGGTCGAACGATCGCGGCGATCGCTTCGGAAAAATTGGGAATAGTTAAAACGAACGCTCCGTTGGTTTGCGGCGTCGGTTTTTCGAACGTCCTTTATCCGGGCTTGCTTGAAGCGCGCAAGGAACTGGAAGCGCAGGCGTTGGAGACGGCTAAGTCGATCGAATTGGGCGAGGGAAAGAAAAAACTGTCCACTGTTTGCCGACGAGAAAATTTCACCTACGCGATCGAGCCGGAAACGCTCGTTACGCCCGACGACGTGGAGACGGCGCGTAATTTGGCGCGCGAACGCGCCGCGAAATTTAACGCCCCCTTCTACGCGATCGAATCGATTTCCCCGATCGTCGCCGATTTGCCGACTCCGCCCTTTGATTCTGTGAAGCGTTGGAACTTTGAAATAGCGCTGAAGGTCGTCGACGTGTTGGCGACGCGAACGACCGCGCCGAAGGGACGACCGGGTTCCGACGGCGCTCGACCCGTTCGACAATTTCCCGTTTCGCGAGACGCGATTTTGCGCGCGGCTTCTAGTTTTGAAACGCCCTGTCGATTTGAAGTCGTTTCGACGAAGCCTCTTGTCGTCGTCGACGGCGCGCATAATCGCGCTTCGATCGCCGCGTTTATGCGCGCTCTTAGCGAGCGTTATCCCAAGCGTAAATCGAAGATTATGTTTGCGATTTCCGTCGGAAAGGACGCGCGCGGCATGCTGGCGGAAATCGCGCCTTTTGCCGACGAAGTGATTTTGACGGAACGCTCTTGCGAGATTCGTTCGGAGTCTTTGCCGGAACTCATTCAGGCGACGGAAGACGCTTTGGACGAGGTATGCGCGGAAGACGCGCCCCTGCGAAAAATATTCAGGGTCGTGCCCGATTATCGCGCGTTCTTAGCCGATTATTGTTCTCGACCGAATCAGACGAGCGAAATTCTTTGCGCGGTCGGCTCCTTCTATTTCGCCGCCGAAGTCAGAAGAATCGTTCGTAGAGAATAGAAACGCTTGACGTTTCCTAAAGAAAAAGCGTTTTGATCGCGTCTTGGCGACGCCAACGCGACGTCGCTCAAAACGCGTTCGGTTCTTGCCTATTTGTCGCGCACCAGACCGGGCGAGACGTCAAGGTCTAATTCTTCAAAGAGTCCGGCTTTATAACGTTCGATCGCGATCGCGCCCATAACCGCGTTGTCCGTGCAGAGCTTAGGAGGCGCGATATAGAGTTTGAATCGATATTTGTCGGACGCTTCTAGCGCTTTTTCACGAAAACGCGCGTTTGCGGCGACGCCGCCGCCGACGCACAACGTTTTGGAACGATGTTTTCTCAACGTTTGAACCGCTTTTCCGACAAGGCAGTCGACGACCGCTTCTTGAAAAGACGCCGCAATATCGGCGCGTTCTTGTTCCGTAATATTGGCTTCCGTAAAGTCGACCTTGCCCGCGCCGACCAGTTTGTAACGAACCGCCGTTTTGAGTCCGCTAAAACTAAACTGGGTTCTTTCCGGGTCGTTTAACATCGGACGCGGGAAATCGTAGGCTTTCGGATCGCCTTTTTCCGCCGCTTTTTGTATCGACGGTCCGCCGGGATACGTCAAGCCTAGCATTGCGGCGACTTTGTCGAACGCCTCGCCGGCCGCGTCGTCGATCGTCGTTCCAAGCAGTTTAAAATCGATCGGTCCGTTGCAACGATACAGGCTGGAATGACCGCCGCTGACAATAAGACCGATGCAAGGGAACAATTCCGCGTTGTACGCCACGCGACACGCGTAAACGTGCGCCTGAAGATGATCGATCGCAATAAGAGGCTTTTCGGCGGCTACGCAAAGGGCTTTTGCCGCCGAAAGACCGACGAGAAGAGAACCCGCAAGACCGGGCTGATTCACGACGGCGATCGCGTCAAGTTCGCAAACGGTAAGACTCGCTTGGTTTAACGCGTCGGATACGACCGGCAAAATTGCCTCAAGATGCGCGCGAGACGCTATCTCCGGAACGACCCCGCCAAAACGACGATGAACGTCGATTTGCGACGCCAAAGAAGCCCCTAAAACGTTGCGATCTCCGTCGACGACCGCCGCCGCCGTTTCGTCGCAACTTGATTCGATCGTTAGTATTTTCACTGTTCCGCCCTAACGTAAGTCTTGCCTGTGCGCGACGACGAACCGTCGACGACGCGCGTCGATTAATTATCGCGCGTCGGACGAATTTGTCAAGAAAGCGCGCGGAAAAGGGCGCGTTCGAACTTACTCTTCCTGCTTGACGATGCTAACGTAACGATTTTTGGCTTCGCAAAGAACGCGTTCCGCTTCGCAAGCCGTCTCGTATTCGGACGCGTAACCCGCGTCAAGAATCGCCAGCGCTTCTTCGAAACGTCCCTGTTCGCGCAAGAGTTCGACAAAGAACGGCGTCTCTTCCGGCGTGAGTTCTTTGCACAGCTCGTACAATTTGTCGAGATTTTCTTGCCATTTGGCTTTGTCTTTTTCGTCTTTCCAAAGCGCGGCGTCAAATTCTTGCTCCGACGCGACGACCGTGCTAAATCGAATGCGGTCGTTGTAGTTCCAATAGAGCGCGACCCGCGCTTTGTATTCCTGCATCTTCGTTCGAGCGTAGCCCGAATCAATAAACTCGATAATGTTTTCGATCGGCATCATTTCAAAGGAAGGCGCGCAAGCCAATTCTTCCTTAGAGATCGCGCTTAGATCGACTTTTTCCAGCTCTTCGATCCAGACGTATTGTCCGCAATGGGGACAACGCGAGAAAAAGGGCGTCGACGGGTGTTCGGGCGCGACGACTTTGGAGTCGGAAAAATAAATCGCGCCGGAAGTAGAGGTCTTCGCCAATACTTTCTGTAAAACAATTTTCCGACACTTCGGACAACGACGTGCGACAGGCGGTCCATATTGCATAATCGATCCCCTTATTGCTAGAGAAAACGACGAAACGTCAAGGCGCGACGCGCCCTGAACTCCTTCCTTTAATTTTATGCCATACTGAACGTAATTTCAAGCGTTTTTTGAAAAGTTTTTAGTAAGCGTTCACGGAAAGAAAGCAAGATTTCCAACTGTCGCGTTAATTTTAGAAAAAACGCGACTGTTGGAAATCTTGCGCAACCTTCTGTGAAAGTTTGTCTTATATTTTTATCGTCGCGCGTCGTCGCGTCGGCTTGCGCCGTCGATTCTTGCGCGACGTTTATTCCGAATCAACGCGCGTAAGAAACAAGGGTGAATTTTCGTGAACGCTTACGTTTTGCCGACGTCTTCTAATGAAAAGAGATTTTTTTCTTTTTCAGTTGTTGAAAGAAAAATTTTTTCCCTGTATAATATAGCCGTGTGGACGAAGAAGTCGAATCGACGTTTGCGTCTTTTTTACGCGCCGCGAGGACGTCCCTTTGAAGCGCGTTAAGAACGCGGCGCGTCGTCGATTCGAGGAATAAGCGGAGCGATAGGGCTTTCAATGTCGAGCAATATTTTAGATTGGCGCGTTTTTTTCGGAATCGGGTTGTTGCTATACGGGACGTGTTTCGGTTGCGCGCAACGCGAGAAGCCGATTCCTTTTTCCGAGTACGGCGAGACGATCGATCATCTGCCTGTCGTTCAAGACTTGCCAAGTTCTTTTCCGATCGCCGACGAAATTGAAACTAAAGAATGTCACGTCCGCGAGGAAATGGAAAGTAGCGCGCGGCATAGGCTTTACGAGTCGCAGGGGCGCGCTATGGAACTTGGCGAAGAAGACGAACACGATCACGTTCATTAGAAAACGCTTGGCGAAGTTGCGTTTGTCGCGCGAGTCGTATGGAGAAAACGTCGATGGCTTTAAGAAAAATCGTTTGGGTTACGACCGTCTTACTTGCGGCGGCTTGGGGATGCTCGCATAACGAAAAGAATTACGTCGAGATTGACGACGAGTCGACGAGCGCGCCCGGCGTCATAGAAAAAGCGTCCGGCGACGTTTCGAGTCCGACAAACGACGCGAGCGAATCGCAAGTCGCGTCCGTCGTTGCAAAGGACGCCGACGAGGTTCCGACGCAAAACGGCGACTTGAACAAGTTGTTAGTCGCGCCGAAATTCGACGCCAAGGGCGTTTCCGTCGACTTGACGGGCGTTAATTTCGACGGCGTCGACGATCCTAAAGAATTTGAACGTTGGGTTAAAGTTAAGGTCGTTCGCGGCGCCGGAGTCTTGACTCCCAAGGCGTTGCAAACGTTTTCCCAAATGTATGAGTTGCGGGAATTTCTTTGGCAAGACGCGCAAGTGTCCGAAGACGCGAACGTTCCTTTCTGTTCCTTTGCGGGATTGCCGAAATTAACAAAAGTTCGTCTTACCGGCTTGCGTTACGTCGATCGCGACGAATTTCCGCCCTTTGTGTTTGCGTTTAGCAAGAATCCCAGTTTAGAGGAACTTGATATTAGCGGCTCGTCGGTAACCGCCGACGCGCTCGCCGCGTTGAATTACGAAATCGGCTTTCCAAAGTTGGCGCGTTTGAATCTCTACCATACCAAAATTGGGGACGCGGGCGTCAAAGGGATTCTTCCGTTGAAAGACAGGCTTGTCTGGCTCAACGTGGACGATGCGGGAATTACGTCCGAGGCGACGCCGTGTCTCGAGCAATTCAAAAAATTGACGTTTTTACACGTAGGACGTTCGACGCTCGACGATTCGTGCGTCGAATCTCTGGCAAAATTGACGGAATTGAAGAAAATTCACGTAACGCGTTGCGGAATTACCGAGTCGGGCGCCGACAAACTCCGTCAAGCGCTTCCTAATTGCGAAGTCGTTTCCGTCCCGGAAAAGTAATCGTTGTCGTCGACGCGCGTGATTTTCGCGCGCCGTTCCTTCCTTTTTCAAACTTCCTTGGATATTTTAATGAAAAAATTTAGCTTTATTTCCTTCGTCGCGTCGGCTTTGATCGTCGCGTTCGTCGCGTCGGCTTCCGCGCAAGACGACGGTTTCGTTTCCATTTTCAACGGCAAAGACCTGACCGGGTGGAGCGGCGATCCGAATTTGTGGTCGGTCGAAAACGGCGCGATCGTCGGTCAGTCGAACGAAACGGACAAAAAAATCACGCAAAATCAGGCGTTGTATTATACGGAAGACCTCGATATCGGCGACTTTGTCATTAAGTTCGACTATAAAATCTGCAAAGAGGGCAATTCCGGCTTGTATTATCGCGGCTGGTTCTTGGAAACGCCCGAAAAATGGCGAATGGGCGGTTACCAAGGCGACTTCGACGGTCAAGCGACTTACAGCGGAATTATGTACGGCGAAGCGTTGCGCGGCATTTTGGCGAATTTGGGAACGGTAAGCCGCGTTAGTCCCGAAGGAAAAATCGAAGAAATTCAACGTTTCGCGACGCCCGAAGAAATTCGCGAAAACGTGAAAATCGAAGATTGGAACCATTACGAAATCGTCGCGAAAGGTTTTGTTTTCGTTCATAAGATCAACGGCAAAGTTACGAGCGTTTTTGTCGACGAAGACTCCGACGACGTTCGACGCAAGAGCGGCGTTCTTGGTTGGCAGTTGCACGTTATTCCCGGCGGAATGCGCGTCGAAATCAAAAACGTTTGTTTGAAGAAACTCTAAAAACAGTTTATTCACTCGACAAAGCGCGCCGGTCGTTTTTTGCGTCTTGGCGCTATTTTCAAACGATTATGAAAACGATCCGATTAGGAACGCGTCCAAGCGCGTTGGCGTTGTGGCAGGCGAATTGGACGCGCGAAGCGTTGGAAAAACTCGGCGTCGACGTGGAAATCGTCAAAATAACGACGAGCGGAGATTCGAATCGAACCGACGCGATCGCCAATATCGGCGCGCAAGGCGTCTTTACGAAAGAAATCCAGCGCGCGTTGCTTCTTGGCGAAATCGACGTCGCCGCGCATAGTCTCAAAGACTTGCCCGTCGAGAAAATTCCCGGCTTGCGTCTGACGGCGACGCCCGCGCGAGCCGATAATCGCGACGTCTTCGTTTCGAACAAGTACGCGTCGCTCGACGAATTGCCGCAAGGCGCCGTCTTGGGCACGAGCAGTATGCGTCGCAAAAGTATGGCGTTGCGGTTTTGCCGTCAAAAGTTTGACGAGCAAGACGCGGATACGACCTCTTGGGACGTTCGCGATGTTCGCGGGAACGTGGAGACACGTTTGCGCAAGTTGGACGAAGGCGAATACGACGCGTTGATTTTGGCTTCGGCGGGCTTGACGCGGCTTGGACTAGGCGATCGAGCGCGCGTTTTTCTGGAACAGCCCGATTTTTTACCCGCCGTAGGACAGGGCGCTTTAGGGCTGGAAACGCGCGAAGACGATCGCGAAACGAACGAATTTGTCGAACGTCTCAACGACGCGCCGACTTTTTTGAGCGTCGTCGCCGAACGCGCTTTGCTCGCGACGTTGCAGGGCGGTTGTCTTGCGCCGATCGGCGCTTGCGGCGTCTTGGGCAAGGCGGATTCCGTCGAGATTTTGCAACTCAACGCGCAAATATTGTCGTTCGACGGTCGTTCTTCCTTTCAAACGACCTCCTTTCAAATATTTGACGAAAACAAACTTGGGTCCGACGTTCCTTTGGAGACGAAAAAGGGACTTGCCGAGTTGCTTGGTCAGGGCGCCGCGCAAAGTTTGCTCGAGCAGGGCGCGGCGGATTTGGTCGAGGAAATCAAGCGCATTCGGAACGAACGAAACGAAAAATTGAGAAAGCGCTCGCCGGACGTTGATCGAGAGTCGAACGCCGATTGAGAAACGTTTCAAAATAATTTCCCGCAAGAAGACGTCCTCGTATTTCTTGACAAACTCGAAGACGTCTTCTTTTTTGGTCTTGGGACGATCGAAGCCGATTTGTCGACAAGCCTCTTAAATACAAAGCGGTCGTTTATTTACTATTTCTAGGTCAAAAGGAACCGAATAAAATGCTTTCAATGACGTCGACGGAAAAAAAAGCGATCGACACAATGCGCGCGTTGGCAATGGACGCCGTTCAGACCGCGAAAAGCGGACATCCCGGCACGGCGATGGCGCTTTCCCCGGTTGCGTATCTTCTCTATAACGAACGAATGAAATACGCTCCGAATCGACCCAACTGGCCGGGTCGAGATCGTTTCGTCCTCTCGATCGGGCACGCGTCCACGTTGCTCTATACGACGTTGCACGTCGCGGGCGTTCGCGCGCTCGACGCGCAAGGCGTTCCGACGAACGAACCCGCCGTAACGCTCGACGACCTCAAGTCGTTCCGTCAACTTGGCTCGCGTTGCGCGGGGCACCCCGAATATCGACGCGTCGCCGGAATCGAAACGACGACCGGACCACTTGGCGCGGGCGTGGCGACGAGCGTCGGGTTCGCGATGGCGAATAATTGGCTTGCCGCGCGCTATAACAAGCCCGGCTTTGAACTTTTTAATTCGAACGTCTACGCGCTTTGCGGCGACGGCTGTATGATGGAAGGAATTTCTTCCGAAGCGGCGTCCCTTGCCGGACACTTAAAACTTTCAAATTTGTGTTGGATTTACGACCTCAATCGGATTACGATCGAGGGAGATACGGAACTTGCGTTTACGGAAGACGTTCCGTCTCGATTTGCCGCTTACGGCTGGAACGTCGTTGAAGTCGACGACGTGAACGATCTGCCCGCGATGCGTTGCGCGTTCGACGTCTTCGACGTTACGGACGATCGTCCGACGTTAATCGTCGTCAAGAGTCGCATCGCTTTTGGCGCGCCGACGAAAGAAGGAAAAGAAAGCGCGCACGGCGCTCCGCTTGGCGACGAGGAAGTCGCGGGCGCCAAACGATTCTACGGCATGAATCCCGACGTCAAATTCGCTTGCGATCCTGAAGTTTATCAGACGTTCGCCGAGTCGCTTGGCAAACGCGGCGCCGAAGAAGTCGCCGCTTGGGACGCCAAATTTGCCGAATATCGCGTCGCTTATCCCGAATTGGCGTCCGAACTCGACGCGATTTTTTCCGGCGATTTGCCCGAAAATTGGGATTCCGCGCTCGTTGAATTTCCAGCCGACGCCAAGGGGATGGCAAGTCGCGCTTCGAGCGGAAAAGTTCTGAATCAACTTGCGACCGGGTTGCCTTGGCTCGTCGGGGGTTCCGCCGACTTGGCGCCTTCGAACAACACTTGGCTCAAAGACGAAAACGCGGGCGAGTTTGGTCCGAAACGCGTCGGGCGCAATATTCACTTCGGCGTTCGCGAGAACGCGATGGCCGCGATTACCAACGGCTTGACGTTAAGCGGACTTCGAGGTTACTGCGCGACGTTCTTTGTCTTTGCCGATTATTTGCGTCCGATGATTCGCTTGGCGGCGTTAATGGAGATTCCCACGCTGTTCGTCTTTACGCACGATTCGATCGGCGTTGGGGAAGACGGACCGACGCACCAGCCCGTCGAACATTTGGCGTCGTTGCGCGCGATTCCAAACGTCGACGTGTATAGACCCGCCGACGCAAACGAAGTTTCGGAAGCGTATCGCGCGGCCGTTCTTTCGACTCGAACGCCGTCCGTGTTGGTTTTCTCGCGTCAGAATTTGCCGACGATCGATCGCGAAAAATTTGCCTCCGCGTCTGGAACGCGCCAAGGCGCCTACGTCCTTTCCGATTGCGAAGGAACGCCCGACGTTTTGCTCCTCGCGACGGGCAGCGAAGTCGCGCTTTGTCTCAACGCTCAAGAAGCGCTGGCTTCGGATGGCGTGAAAGCGCGCGTCGTCAGCGCGCCCAGTTGGGACGTTTTTGACAAGCAGACGAAGGAATATCGCGAGTCCGTTTTGCCCAAGAGCGTGAAGGCGCGCGTCGGCGTCGAACTCGGCGTTGAATTGGGCTGGTCGAAATATCTCGGCGACGCGGGCAAGTTCCTTGGAATGGCGGGATTTGGAGATTCCGCGCCTGCGGCAAAATTAATGGAATATTTCGGAATTACGGTCGAACGCGTCGTCGCTTTGGCTAAAGAGTCGATCGCCGAAGCAAAAGCGTAATATTCCAACTTTTGTTTTAATACTTTACGCGCGACGTCTCCCGTTAGACGTCGCGCGTTTTTATTTGAATTCAAAACGATATGCGGTTTGTAATGATTGAATAAATTGAACGCTTTAGTTTTTTTCTGAAAAATCTAAAAAACTATAAAAAAAACGCCTTTTGACGTTTTGCCCGCTATAATATAAGATTAGACGGTCTGGCGTTATTTTGTCGATCGACCGCCACATCGCAAGCGTCGTTCGTTTCAAGAAGGAGTCGTTTTATGAAAATCGTCGTCGCGTCTTGTTCGGACGCCTCGCGCCTGACGCGTTTCGGCGCTTTAAATCGCGCGCGCGTCCTTATCGCGCTCGTCGTAGTCTTCGTTCTGACGACGATTTCCGCTTCATACGCGCAACAGGTTCCGAATGATTCCGGGGCTTCGGCTGGAAACGCGTCTTCGACGGAAAGCGCCGGGAGTTCCAACGCCGCCGACGCGCAAGGGGCTCGGAACGCGTCGAACGCGCAAAATAAACAGAATCCGCAAAACGCTCAAAACGGTTCGGCAAACTCGCAAGGAGCTTCCACGCACAGCGCCGACGTCGCGGGCGAGCAAATCGCTCCGTTCTTTCAAATTGCGACGAATCCTAATTCGCCGATCGTCGGCGAGCCTTTGACGATTTTACGTCTTGTTTACGGAATATATTCTCCAGCGGAACGTTCGCGTCGTCTTGTCGCTTATTGGGAGCTTTCCGAACGTTGCGCTTACTATAATCTTTGCTCCGTCTATCGCGATTTTGTCAATCAATGTTCGCAAAAGGTCGAGTCGACGTATCCGTCGGGCAAAGCGCCTCAGGAGACTAGCGCGCTTTTGAATTCTCTTCGCTTAGTCGCGGAGCAACGTTGCGAAGACGCGCGTCTAACGTTTCTTCAAGCGCAATACGATTTCGACGCTTCGTTTACAAGCCCCGCCGGGCGTCGCGCGGCAATGGCTCGCGCCGCTTACTCCGACGGCGGTTCGAAAGCGATAGGCTGGGGCGGCGCCGTTCTGTACGTTCCGTCCGCTAGACCGGCGACGGAGTTTTACAACGCGCGTTTTGAAGAGAACGCGCGGTTCCGTTCCGCGTCCAAAGAAGCGGCGCGGTTGAACGCGCAGTTGCCGCTCTTGTACGAGTCGCTTCAGTCGCGCGCCAATCAAGCGATTCGAGAAAAAGACGTTTTAATAGGTTTGTTTAACGCGTCGACAATTTCGGCGACCGCTCTCTTCGGCGCGTTGGATCGATATTTTGAGGCGCAACGAGACGCGCTTGAAGCCGCGATTAGGTATAATCAAGCGATCGCCTTTTACGTCGCCGAGACGACGCCCGGTTACGTTCAAGGCGAAAGGTTCCTCGCGACGTTGAATCAACGCGTCGAGAACGCGTCGCAAAAACAGTCCGACGAAAAGAAAACGAACGACGCGCAGAATCCAAACGCGCCCGCGCAAAACACAAGCGCGCGACGCGCGTTTCGCTCTTCCGATCGTTTCTTGCCCGGTTTGGAATACGAAGAACCGACGCGCGAAATTCGTTACGCGGCGACTTATCGCGCGCCCGGTATGGATCGGTGGTATTACCCTGGATTCGACGACGAAAGCATAAGCAGACCGACGACCTTTGCAAACGATCCGTCCGTCGATTCCGTTTTCGATTCCGTTTTCGATGCGCGAGTCGGGGGGCAAGTCGAGACGCAGGAACAATCTCTAGTTCCGTCTCTCGCTTCTTCCGGCGTCTCTTCGGCGTCGGAAGCGAGCGTGGTTAAGGCGTCTTCAGACGGTTCCGTTGGTTTGCAACCCGCCGTATATTCGACTGCGGCGTCGGCGTCCTCGGCGAGTCCTTCCGTAGAAACTCCCGCAACAGCGGCGCCGTCGCAAGTCGACGCGCAGGACAAGGGCGGCGATTCCAATTCGACGAACGCGCCGCCCTCCGAGAAGACGACGGACGAGTCTAGCGCGCAACCTTCTCAGACGGATGCGACGGATGGCGGCGTTTCGCCTGAATCCGCGCCGAAGGATTCGTCGGAAGAAGCGAAGGAACCCGAAAAGCCGCGCGTCGTCGCGTTTTTCGAGAGGCGACGCGTTGGAATCGACGAGGAACTTTTCCGTTTTTTTGAAGAAACAACCGACGAAGTTCGCGAGCGTTCGTCGGTTGATTTTCCTCGGAATAATTTGAGAATCGTTCGCGGTCAAACTCCCGATCCAAACGAGAAAAAAGGAAACGAAGCCGACGTTCAGAAGCCGGGCGCTTCGCAAAATCGCGTTTCCGAATTGGCGCGCGCGCTTTTTTCGCCGTCCGAGCCCGAACAGGAAGCCGGGCAAGTCCTTGAACGAACCTGTTCTCTTGCCGAGACTCTTATGCGCGTTCCCAATTCGCCGAACGCGCGTTTTGCCGCCGTCGACGCTTACTGGAATCTACAGCGCGCGACCGCTCGTTTGCGCGTGGAAACGACTTTTTTAGCGACGCTAACGCGCGCGTTTAACGACGCTAACGCCGCGAATTCCGAATCGACGCGCTTATTTCTAGCGGCGGCGTTGGGGGCGCAGGCGCGCGCGGCGGAAGCGAAGTCGATTAAACGCTCCCTTCAAATCGAAGCGCTTCGCCTGTCGAATCAGTCCGCCGAATACGGTTATCCTCTTCCGTCGACGCTTCCTTTTTTCGGTTTGCGTTACGAACTTGGCGTTCCGATTCCAGAGAACGTTCATACGCGTCGTTCCGGCGAGTTAATTAGAAGTCGACTTAATGGGCTCGAATCTTTAAGCGTCGCGATTCCGACTTCGAACGACGCTTTTAGTCTCGACGTCGCGTCTATTACGGATTGCGACGCTCTCGTCGCGCTTGAGACGCTCGAAAAAAAGCGCGAGTCGCTCTTGCTCTTTATTGATTCAATTATTGATCTGAACGAATCGATCGCCGAATACGTTTCTTACTTTCCCGCGTTTGCTCCAAACGAACGTTTTGTCGAAGCTCTTGTCGGACGCAACTAGACGTTTCGGTTTCGGTTGCGCGTTGGTTGCTTTGAAGCGATTGTGTTACTTTTTTGTTTTTTCTTAATTTTACTGATCTTTTTGTCGATACTCCAGAAGAGGCGCGGTTTTGTCGCAAGAACCGCGCGGTTTCGTTTGGAATTCAACTGGCAAAGGATCGATAGTTATGCCTAATCGACGTCGCGTTTTTCTTATCCTTGCATTCGCGGCGCTTTCGTCGTTGACGTTAGTCGCGACTTCCGGTTGCGCCGGAGCGTTTCTGATGCCCTACTATTTAATCTACGGCACGGACGCGCCTGCGAAGTATGCTGACGAAATGAAGCAGATTCCCAAAGAATCTAAGATGGTCGTTATTTGCCGTTCGAATTTGAATCTTTTCGGTTCGTCGAATCCGAACGCCGACTTGGCGCAAAGTGTGACTTACGTCGTCTCGACGGAGATGAAAGACAAAAAAAAGAAGAAACTTGAATGGATATCGTACTCGGAAGTTGAAGACAAATTCGACGAAGAAGAGTTGAGCGCCAGTAGCTTCGAGAAGTTGGGCGCAAAATTAAAGGCGGATTACGTTATTGGAATCGACATTGAAACCTTTGACGTGCATCATTCGACGCAATTCTATCAAGGAAATTCAAAGGTTTTGGTGCGTTTAGTCGACGTCAAAGAGGGCGAGATACTCGTAAGAGAATCGATGCCGACGTATACTTACCCGCCGACTCCGATTCCAATTTCCGATTATGAGGAAATCGAGTTCCAAAAGACGTTCACCGTAAAATTGGCTAAAAGAATTGGAACGTTGTTCTGTCCTCACGATCCGCACGATCAATACGCGGAGGATTCGGATTTCCCGAATCGTTGACCCGTTCAAATCGTTTGAGTTGTTCTGAAAAAAGCGTCTCTTCCGTTTGGAGGAGACGCTTTTTGTTTTCTTTTCGTTTTACGACGCTTACGAATTCAACCATTCTTCATATTTCGGATCGACCCAAGAAACGTCGGCGAGTAGTTCGCCCAACGGATCGATATCCGTCGCGGAGAATCCAAGACTGTTATGGCGCCGCCAACCTTCCGCGTATTCGTATTTGCCCGACAACTTGCCGACCAGCGCCGCAGCCTCTTGCATCGAATCAAGATAAGAGTCGTAGCCTTGCGAAACGTCAAGCCATTCCTTCTGACTCTTGTGACAAGCGAGCGCCTCGCGTTTGCGTTGGAGGACGGAAGAAACGTCGACGTAGCGTTCCGAACGAACAAGACGTCGCATAGCGTCCCGATTGCCGTGCGGCGCGGCGTGGTAGACGGCGACGTCTTTAAACGTCGGCGCCGTCGGCGGTTCGACCGGCGCGTTGACCATGCCGCGACAAAAAGCGGCCGTAACGGCTAATCGAACGGCGTTTTGATGGTCTTCCATATAATCGGACGGCGACTGAACGAGTAAAATATCAGGATCGACTTCTCTCATAACGGCGGTAAGTTGCAAAAGCGTCGGACGCGAATAGAAGACGTCCAAGTCGTCGACCAGCGCCTCGTGATACGTCGCGCCGATCGATTCCGCCGCGCGAACCGATTCGTCGCGTCGCGTTCGAATAATCGTTTCACGTCTCATCGTCGCCGTGCCCCAAGCGCCGTTGGCGACGGTCATATAGTGAACGTCGCAACCTCTGTCCTTGAGCAGGAGCAAGGTGCCCGCCATCGTAAATTCAATGTCGTCCGGGTGGCAAGCGACGGCAAAAACCGTTTTTTTCTCTTTGTTTGTCATTAGATTAATCCTTTCGCATTGGGAGACTCCGCGTCTTTTTTTCTAATCGCGGCGTCGACGCCTAAAAAAATAGAATGAAATAGGAACGCGCCTCGTTAATGTTCCAAGTCGACATAAGGATATACTACGACGTCGAAATCGCGCGTAAAAGTTCCTCCGTCGGCAAATTCCGTTTTGACGACCAACTTCCAAACGATTTCGTTATGTTCGGCGACGAAAGACGGCGCGACTCCGAAAGGCAACGAGGTCGTAAACTTTTCTCGTTGTTCGATCCCGTTGGGAACGTTTACGTCGTACTTAGTGAAAATCGAGCGTGAAAAAACGACGCGACGATGACAAATTGAATTGGTGCCTTGAATATAACGCGCTATTTCCTCGCACTGAATAAAAACGTCGAGACGTTTCGCTACGACGCGCCCTTTAAGAAATAGACATACTTTGACGGTTCGACCGGGCAATATAGGAAGTTGCGATATTTCAAGCGAGGCGGAACCGACGACTCGCTCGACTCGATATTGCCCCCAAAGACGACAAGCGAAAAGCGCTCCTATTCCGCAAAAGATCGCCGAGAATCCGGCGCCAAGCCAGTAGTCGGCGCTCGTTTTAGCCGTCGCCAAAACGACGCAAACGCCAAACCAAGAGACAAGGTTCCAAACGCAAGTTCCAAGAATAGAAGCGCCAAAAGCAAAAGTCGATTTGACGTCGGACGCTAGTCGACGCGCATAAACGACGCCGCTCGAATCTTCCAACGGTGGAACGCTGGGAATCGTCGGGTATTGCGTCTTCTGACTACGCGCGTTTGCAAGCGCTTCCTTGGAATACGCGTCGTTTCGTAGACGCGCCGCCAGCCATATGCCCCCGAAAAGAATGAGCGACGTCGGAATTATGAGGAACACCCAGCCCCAAATCGTCGATTTTTTAACCAACGACGCGCGCGAGGGATCGTCGACGAGAACCCAACAGCGAGTCTTGGAACCGACGGAATAAGACTCTAATATCTTCGACGCCTCGTCGCGGTCGTAAATTAAATTTGAAAAATCGAAGTCGAATCGTCCGAAGGAGAAATTTTTATAGGTTTTTCCGTCGACTTCATATTGAAAACTTATCTCGGGCAAGTAATAAATTTCGCCTTCGGGCGTATGGTAGGAACGTAATTCTCGATCCAAAACGACGCATTCGATCGATTTCCAGTCCTTAGCGTCGCGTCGAATTTCCGCGCCCCAAGTAGCCAAATGAACCGCTAAAATGATTAGTCCTAACGAAAAAATTCCTCCCAAAAGGAGATATTCGGAAAAACGCCAGTCGCTCAAGAAAGCGAGTCGACGCGGGACAAGCGTCGCTTGATTCCGTGCCGTTTTATCCATTCTACCGTCCTTTCTTACGACTAGTTTGTTCGTTCTGTCGTGCGTCGCGTTTCAATCGCCTTGTAATATTCTTTCGTCGACGCAAGAGCGCCTACTTGCGCGCGAGCGCTTCCGCTTTTTCTGGATCGTATCCGTCGCCGGAGCCGCGACGTTCAACGCGCAAAAAGCCAAGTTTTTCCAGCGCGTTAAAAACTTCTTCCAACGTTTTTTCGCCAAAGTTCGGAATATTAAGCAGATCGGAACGTTTGCATTTCAATAAGTCGCCGACGGTGGCGATTCCTTGTTCGTCGAGGCAGTTGGTCGTTCGAACCGAAAGACCGATTTCCGCTATGCTCGTTTCCAATTTTTCGTTTAATTGTCGTCGTCTGACTTCCGCTGGATTCAAAGGCACTCGCGTTCCCATTTCCCGTGATCCTTTTATATGATTGTTTGTTCAAACGAAATTGGTTTGAACGTCGTTGTTTTAAGGGGTTGACGGTCTTTTTTTGTCCGCTTCTATTTTTACGTCGTCCAGCGCTTCCACACTTCGAATTTGAGGGACGATTTGATAAAGAACGGCGTCGACGTCGACCGTTCCAAAACTTTGGAAACGACTGTCGAGCGACGCCGGAGAATTGTCGCCGAGCAAAAACAAACGACCTTGCGGAACCAAGGTTTCTTCGCCGACGAGCGTCGCGACGCGTTCGTCTTGCGCGACGTCCCTGATCGTCCGTAGTTCGTCGACGTTCGAGTAATGAAGATCGCGATACAAACGAAGATCGCTTAATCGTTCGACGTCGCCAAGAACGACGAACGGCGCGGAAACGCCGACTTGCAACGTAGAATTGACGTCGTTTGTCGCAAAACGCGCGCGTTCTCGACCGTCGATCGTTACGATCAGTTCCCCGTCGACAAGCGCAAGAAGGACGAAGGCGCGCCCGGACGAAGGACTGGACGATTCGGAGGCGTCGAGCGAAACGAACGACGCGGGCGAGTTGACAAAGTCGGCGCGGTCGAGTTCCTCAAAGGCGCGTCCGTCGTCGGTTTTCCCTTGAATCAAAGGAAGCGAGCGCAACGCGACTCTTTGGGCGCCTTCGTCGTATTCCAAAAGAAACGCTTGCGTCGGTCGACGCGCCAAAGCGCCGAAGCGCAACGGCAAGCCGTCTCCGACAAACCACGAAAAGGACAAAAGAAAGTCGCGCGCCAATTCGACGGGCGCGACGTTCCGACCTCCGCGATTAGGAAAGGGCGATTCGTTCGAAATAGGAACCGACTTACGAATCGTTTGACCGTTTTCAAAAAGCGCGACTTGACGCGCTACGCCCGCGCGCGATTCCGAACGAAATTCGACGGAATCGAGCGGAACGCGCGTCGCTAGAATCTGTTTCAACGAACGATGCGCAATTTTTCCGTCGACGAAGACGTCGCCGTTGACGGTTCCGACCCGTTCGCCTTCCAAGCCGACGACGCGTTTTAAAATCGGACGACCGAGTTTGTCGCGAAAGACGACGACGTCCCAACGTCGCGGCTTGTACGGAACGCGTTCGGGCGCGCGTCGACGCGTTCGGCGCAATTCCTCGCGCATCGCTCGTTTGATTTTGTCAAAAACGTTTTCTTTCGTCGACGCGTCTTGCGAATCGACCGCCGCGCGCGCAAGGTCGCCGTCGACCAAACCTTCTTTTCCGGCTACGGGCGACGCTTGGTTAAAACCGCAACGAGGACAAGCGAAAAAACGCGCGGAATCGAGCGCGCGACGCGCCGAAGGAGATTCAAAGAGCGCGCGCGTCGGATCGAATTCCGAACGCGGCGACTTTTCTTCCTCGTCGTCGATCGAAACGTCGAAAAAAGCGTCGCAATTTGGACATTGCCAACGTTGGCATGGACCGCGAAAGGTCGGCTCCATAGAACGACTACGCACGCGAAACGTCGTCGGTTCGTTTTCGGCGTCGTTCCATATTTCGGGATGGCGCCACAAAAAAATCGTCGAACAGACTCCAAACGCCGCGACTAGAGTCGCGACAAACGCGACGACAAGCGACCAAACGCCGTCTCGAACGACGGCGTTCGTCTTTTTGTCGTTTGTCGTCGCATCGTAAGTTCGACTCATTTCAATAGATCAAGAATTCTGTCGACGTCGTTGTCGACGACGACGGGGCGATTGGCGAATTCCGTCGTCGCGACGCCGCGACTGCCAAGGACTTTCTCGTAAAATTCGCGGTCGTTTCCGTGATAAGCGACGGTCGCGTTCGGGTCTTTGAGCTGATGACCCGTAAGAATGCAGACGACGCGCTCGTCTTTGCCGATCGCGCCTTCTTTAACGAGTCGTTTCAAGCCGGCCACGCTTGCGGCGGAGGCTGGTTCGCAACCGAATCCGTTGGCGCCGATTTGCGCCTTGGCGTCTAATATTTCCTGTTCGGAAACTTTGCGCACGACGCCGTTGCAGAAGTCGAGCGCGCGCAAGCACTTCGTCAAATTGACGGGACGATTGATCTCGATGGCGCTGGCGATGGTCGACGCGCGACGATTTTCTTTGTCCATTTGCGCGTAGAACGCGTCGATTTTCGCTCGATCGATATTGCCGTCGTTCCAACGCAATCCTTCGTCGTTGTAAAGGCGATAAAGCGAGTCCGCGCCCGACGCGTTAATGACCGCAAGACGCGGAACGCGATCGATTAAACCGAGCTTATGCAACTCGATAAACGCCTTGCCAAACGAACTAGAATTGCCAAGATTGCCGCCGGGAACGACGATCCAATCGGGAACTTCCCAACGCAACGCCTCGAGAACGCGGAACATAATCGTCTTTTGTCCTTCGAGTCGGAACGGATTGAGACTGTTGAGAAGATAGATTCCCATTTTCTTGGAGACTTCTTGAACGCGCGCCATTGCGTCGTCAAAGTCGCCGCGAATTTGAACGGTGCGCGCGCCGTAGTCGAGCGCTTGCGACAACTTCCCATAAGCAATTTTTCCCGATCCGACAAACACGACGCATTTCATAAATTTTAACGCCGAACAGTAAAGCGCGAGGGACGCGCTCGTGTTGCCCGTCGACGCGCAAGCCGCTTGCGTTGCGCCGACCAAGCGCCCGTGGGTCGTGCCGGCCGCCATACCGTTGTCTTTGAAGGAGCCGGACGGATTCAAGCCTTCGTATTGCAAAAACAACGAACCGTCGTCTTTGCCGACGTATTGCGCGACGCCGTCGGCGCGTTGAAGAATCGTCTGACCTTCGCCGACCGTCGAGCATTTTTCAAGGGGCGCGAAAGGAAGAAGATCGTGGAAACGCCACACGCCGCTGAATCGGTAAGGATTGGAACGATCTCCCCAATATTTTTCGAATTCTTTCAACGATTTCGGAACCGGCAGTTTGTCCCAATCGTACTCGACGTCGAGCAACGCGCCGCATTTAGGGCAACGATGCAACACTTCGCCGACGTCGAACGTCGCTTGACATTGGGGATTAATACAGCGTTGAAACGCGTTCATTCCGTTCGTTCTCCTTCGCAACTATTATTCGTCGAATATTTTTCGCTTTATATCGCGACGACTTCGCGCGACGTCGCCAAATGCGAAAAACAAGTCTATCAAGACCCGATAATTTTAACGCGCGAGTCCTTTTTTAAAAGCCCCCAAACCTCTTTATAGGGATTTTACCGCATAAAAGACCCGTAAAGAGCCTTTGACGTCTTGAACTCTTTTCGGTAAAATACACGAATCCGTCGTCTTGCGTTTGTTTGTCGACGCGCTCGACGCTTTTAGATTCCGACTCGTTAGAAAATACGCAATGCAATGAAAAATTCAAAGTCGCGCGCCTTCCGTTTCTCCTTGTTTTTAATCGTCGCCGCCGTCGGGTTCGCGTTGGATTTGGCGACTAAACATTGGATTTTTGCCAAATTGGGCGCGCCGGGCGCTCAGGGCGTATGGTGGATCATCCCCGACGTCTTCGGATTTCAAACTTCACTCAACCAAGGCGCGCTTTTCGGAATAGGACAAGGGCAAATTCCTCTTTTCGTAACGTTCTCGTTTATCGCGCTTGTCGGCGTGGTTCTTTGGGTTTGGCACGATCTGACGAAAAGCGTTTATTTGGCGACGACGCTGGGACTAATAGCCGCTGGAATCTTGGGGAATTTATGGGATCGCGTCGGTTTGCACGGTATGAAATGGACGCAATTCGACGTCGACGTCTGGAGCTGTCCGCCGGAATTCGTGGGAAAGCCCGTCTACGCCGTACGCGATTGGATTCTAGTAATGTTGGGAACTTATCCTTGGCCGAATTTCAATATCGCCGATTCCTGCTTGGTTTGCGGCGCTATTCTTATTGGCGTTTACGCGTTCTTTGCGCCCGCCGCGTCGCCGGAAAAGATTCTCCAAGAAGCCGAAAAAAACGATGCGCAAGGGGAAGAAGACGCTCGTTGACGACCTTTTCTCAATCTGCGGAAGGAAAATAATTATGATTTCGGCTTTTTGAGTATTTTTTTCAAACGCCGATCCGTCAAAGAGGCGCTGAAATTGACAAAAACGACGACTTTAACTCATATCGATTGCTTTTCTGGTCCCGGTGGAATTTGCACGGGGTTTCACGCCGCCGGATTTAGGACGTTGCTGGCGATCGAACACATTAAAAGTTGCGTCGAAACATACGCGGCAAACCACCCGAACGTAAAAATCGTTCATTCGGATATTCGAGACGCGACGTCGAAACAAATAACGCCTTATATCCCAAACGAAGGCGTCGACGTCGTTACTTCCGGGATGCCTTGCGAGACTTTTTCAACGGCCGGCAATACTTCCCGATCTTTTTACGACGATCGACAGTTTCTCTTTCGCGAAGGAATTCGCATCGCTCAAATTGCAAACGCAAAGCTAATTCTGTTTGAGAACGTGCCCGCTATTACGACAAAAACAGTCGCAAAAAATTCCTCCGTTCGCATTGTCGACGTACTGAAAAAAGAATTAAAGGAGGCGGGTTATCGAAATTACGTCGAAGTCGTTTTAAACGCGAGTCAATTTGGGACGCCGCAACGTCGAAACCGTTTTTTCATTTTGGCAAGTAGGTTCGACGATTTGCCGCTGTCTGTTCCTGCGCCTGCTTCGCGTAAAGAAATTACGGTTGAGGAAGCGCTTTCCGACTTGCCCAACGTCGTTCCCAACACCGACGAAATCGGAACGAAATATCTTGCGTATTCTTCCCCTTACGCGCGTCTTATGCGCGACAAGAATTTTTGGAAACCCGAGAATCGTATTGACAAAAAAATAACTTATCAAACGCCGATGAAGCATCGTCCTTGCACGCTGGAGCGTTTTTCTTTGTTGCGACCGGGCGAAGGTCTGAAAAATTTATTCGACCGCTATCAAGGCAAGGAACGGGAAGAATTGCAAAGTCGGCGCGTTCTCCCCAAAAAAATGTTTATCAAGCGGAATTACCGGCTTCGGCTTGACGAACCGGCTCCGACGGTGACGAGTCACTGTCTCGACGAATTTGTTCATCCTATTTACGACAGGGCTTTGACGGTTCGAGAATGCGCGCGGCTCCAGTCTTTTCCTGATTTTTACGATTTTGCAGGAGGACCGTTTATCGTGCCTCACGTTGATAGAACCGTACAGGACAAATACGAACAAATTGGAGACGCCGTGCCTCCGCTTTTGGCTTACGCGTGGGGAGAACAAATCAAAAAAATTTACAACCGTTCACGGAAAGCCTCCGAATGAAATTCGACTGTCGGGGCTAAACAAGGCGACTCCGTAATATCTCCGTGAACGCTCGCAATTTCGTCGTTTATAAAGAGCGCGGGTCAAGTCCGCGATATGCGCGTAGTTTACTTCGACGGTTTCAGCAATATCTGCGCGTAAGTTTAAGCGCAAGCTGGCTCGACGTTTGATTCCAGCGCCAGAAGTTTTTGAATCCCCAAACGCCCGACCGTTTGAAACGACCGGGCGTTTTCTCTTACGCGTCAATCGAAATCGAACAAGAAATCTTCACCGTCGTACCCGACGTTAATCTTTCGTTTTTTCTCTTGCGCGAACTCGTCGACTTTTGCGGGGCGCTTGAGTAATTCGAGCGCGAGCGGATTCATTAATCGTCGTTGTAAAACGCGTTTGAGCGGTCTTGCTCCGAATTCGGGCTCGTATCCCAAATCGGCGATTCCGTCGAGCGCTTCTTCCGTCAACGTCAATTCGACGCCCTGCTTGTCCAGCAATTTGCGCAATTTCTCGACTTGAACGTCGACTATTTTTCGAATTTGCTTGCGATCCAACGGGTGGAACACGATCGTTCGTGACGCGACCTACTGGCGCGA
>JAZUGM010000320.1:0-19056 GCA_045641205.1 Thermoguttaceae bacterium | reverse complement strand
TTTTCCAGCGATTCTTCCGTCGCGTTCCCCGGCGATTCTTCCTTCAATTCTCCCTTCTTCTCTTTCCGCCGCATAAATCAATCTTGACGTAGTAATCATACCGCCGATCCTTTCGTTTGCCATAATTGTCGTTAATTCTTCGCGCATAGGCGTTTCAAAATTCATCTTCGCGCACATCGTTCCGACGAAACTAAGCGCGACGTCAAGCGCGCGCGCGTCTTGTTCGTCGTTGGCGTCGTAGACGTCTTTGAGAGGTCGTAACGACGCCTCGACGTCTTTGAGCCAGTCTTCGCGCGTCGCATTCGGATTAATCGTCATAAGTTCCGCGCGTCGCAAAAACTCAAAAAAGGACGCAAGCCAATTCGACGGAAGAACCGTCTCGTCGAAAGTCGCATATTTCTCGGCGTTTCGTTTCTCCTCTTCGTCTTCGGGCAAAACGACGAGTTTTTTGTCGACAAGCGAAACGAGCAGAAACTTCAAATTGAAAATCCATTTCCGATCCAGTTCTTTTCGCGACGTCGTAAACAAGTCGGGCAAGTTTTGCACGGCGTTCCACTTCTTCGCGCCCGTATAAAAGAGGACGACGAACGGCCAAATCGTCTTGCCGTCGGGCGTTCGGAACCGTTCTTTATATTTGCTGGTAAAATCGAGCGTCGCGGTCAAGCTGACTAACATTTGTTTTGTAACGTAACGGTCGGGCGTCGACTTATGTTCCATTAAAACGACGATAGGAAAGAACCATTCGCTCCCGTCTTTGTAGGGAATTGAAAAGAGCAAATCGCAAATTCGGGAGACGTTGTTCCAAAAAACAAAGACGGTCGGCTCCGATTTCGCGTTTGCGAAATCAAGTTGATCGGCCAGCTCCGGCGAAATGCGACGCACGCACATTTCGAGAAATTGCGCGGTAATTTTTCCGGGCGCGCCAAGAACAGTCGCCACGTGATTGTTAAACGCTTGGGCAAGCACGATTTTAGGCGCGACGCGTTCTCTTTCGATACGCGTCGAATAAGCCTCCCAGACGACTCCTACGGACGCGCAAAAATCAGCGAATGATTCCGCGCGACAAGCCTTCGTGAAAACGTCGTCGAGAGTCGCCAAATCCAACATCGCGCCGAGGGGCGCCAACGCTTCAAAGTCGGGCGAATAATCGGAAAAGCGCATACGCAAAACAAGGTCGATCATTTTTAGTCGCGCTTGTACTTCTTGCGGATCAATCTCTTCGTAACGTCGACGGGAACCTTTAGACGTTTGCGCGCGCTTAGCGGAATCGTTAATTTTTTTCATTTTGAACGTCTCCAAATAAAATTATCGTAAGCGTTCACGGAAAAACGACGCGACTTTGACCCGCCGCGCGAGCGGCGCACTATAAGCCGATCGTCGTTAGACGAGCGGACGGCGCTTCGATCGACGTTGCGCCGAACGATCGTAAAAACCGCGAGTCTCACGCGTCCTTCGGATTCCCAACTTACTTCACGACGATTTCGTACCAAATCGTCTTTTGTTCGGAACCAAACGCAAATTGCACGCCGCCGTCGACTTTTTCGACGTCGAGCTTTTGCGCGCGGTCGCCCGCCGTCGTCAACGCGTAAACTTCGACGTTTTGCGCGTCAAGATTCTTAAGCGTAATCGTCGCAGGCACGCCTTCGCACAAGACGGGCGCGCGTCCGTTCGAGCCGCCAAAATGTCCGGCGGTCGTAATATTGTTTCCTTCGTAAACGAATTTAGCGTCGGTGTTTTTCATTAAGCCGGTGGCGGTCAGCAAATATCGACCGAAAGTCAAAACGCCCGATTTTTCCGCGCCGACTTCGACGTTTGTCGCTTTGACGAGCGAAACGGTCGCCCAACCCAGCTCGGTTTCTCCGACGTCGAGCGTCAAGCCGTCAAATTCGCGCGGCTCCGTAACGAATCCGCTAAATACTTTGCTATTCGCCGTATCGACGGTAAAGAAGCCCTTCCCTGCCTTCTGATAATTCCAGCAAATCTCGCCAAATTCATTGACGATCTCTTTCTTTTCGGTCGACCCGCATTTTTCCGGCAAATCTTTCCAACTCGAAATCTTTTTCGCGTTCTTTAAGGCGTCGGACTTAGGAAGATTCAAGTCGGTAAGCTCGACGCCGGAATAAACGGCGAGCGCCAGCGATTTGTCGAGTCCTAGCCCGGAAGCGATCGAACGGTGGTAGCCGCTCAACGAGCCGTTCATAATCTTCATCTCTTGCGCCTCGGTCATTTCGGGCGCGTAGACAAATTCGCCCGGTCCGCTCTTGACGTCGCCGCGAACAAACATCGCGTAACAGGCGGGCAAATGCGCCATTTTCGTTTGGTTGGCGCACATGTCGAAGAAGCTGGACGCTTCGTCGCGCTCGTAAGAATCGCCGTGAGACCAAGCAAATTGGAACGTCGCCGACCAATCTTGAAACGCCGCGACCGCCGCGAGCATAAGATTGCCTTCGGCGTTGTATAGATTCGGGTACGGGTGGTCGTATTCGCTACACGTAAAGGGACGCCCAATCACGCGAACGGCGGCAAGATTAGCGAGCGTTCCAGACGCGGGCGAATTTGCCAAAGACGAATTGCCGATCAGCCAATCGTTCGAATCCCAAGAGCGACGCGGGAAGTTCGGATGGTTCCAGTAGGCGTGAATGTCGCAATAGTCGAGTCGACCTTGATTGTACCAATAGCCGTACTGGAGTTGCGTGCCCGTCGTAAGCGACTTAACGCCAAGACCTTTGACGTAAGCGTACATTTCTTGCCAATAGCCGTTTTCGAGATCGTGGAGGAAATCGGCGAAATCGGCGAGCGCTTGAGCGCCGAGAAGATTTTCGTCGCCCGAATGCTTCGGAACGGGTACGGTCGACGTTTCAAGCGTTTGTTCCGGCGTCAATCCGACGACGCCCCCTTCGCGGAAGGAAACGTTCGCCAAATCAAAAGATTCGCCCGGATCGAGATTGTTGAACGTCAAACGAACGGCGGAATCGGAACGCGGCGCGATAAAGGCGAAATTTACTTCTTTCCATTCTTTCGTCGCCTCGACCGACTTACGGAATCCTACGGGGCTCCACGGGTCGTGATTCTCGATCACGCCGACGTTGATCGTCGAATTGTTCTTCGAACGAATTTTAAAACTAACTTTATAAGGCTTGCCCTCTTTGATCGCCAAGTTGACGCGGCTAAATTGCGGAATCCAGCCGACTTGACCCGCTTTTTCGACTTCGAAACGCAACGCGCGGACGTCGAGTCCCGATTCTTGAGGCTCCAGAATTTGATAAGATTGGCGCGATTCTTTGTCGCGTTCGAACGTCCAGTTGGAATTGGCGTCCAATTTGAAATTAGCGTCGAAGACGCCTTCCGCTATGCTTTCGTCTCCGAGGGGATACGTCTTGCAATTCCACGCGTCGTTTAGTTTTTCCGTCGTTCCATATTTTTTGACGAGCCATTCGTTCCAGTATTTGCGGAAATTGTCGACGTATGGGCTAGGCAAGTCGTCAAGTTCGCCCCAAGACCAACTGGCGACGACGGAATTTTCGTTGTTGATTTCTACGACCGCGACGCCCGGATCGTCGACGTAAGCCAATCCCGTATAGGGATTGACGTGTTGAAGCAAGTCTTTGGCGTATTTCTTTTGCAATTCGATCATCTTACGATCGAAATTGTCGACGCCTTTGTTTTGCGTCGGGAGTTTACCGGCGTTTTCGAAGCCGTCGTGTTCCTTGAAGGCGCGCGAAACATGCAAATTGATATTGACGTAGATTCCTTGTCGATGCAGACAATAGATTAAATAATCCAATTTGTCGAGTTGATCGGGGTCGATTTCGGTCGTCGACTTGTCAAAGTTTTTCCCCCAAATGTCGCGCGAATCCATATGATGAAGACGAACGACGCCAATTCCAAACCGAGCAAGAGTCGCCGCGACGCGCTCCGCCTTTTCCTTCGTAGAAGGGAAATTCCCAGAAAAACAGAGGTTCGTGCCAAGAAGACGCGTCTTGCCCGATTTAGTCGAAAACGAGCCGAGCGAATCGACGACAAACCCGTCCGCACCCGCGATTTTGGAGGATTCGTTCCACGTTTGAACGTTGGTGATATTTTCCGGGGCGCCCTTTTCAATAATAAAAGGGAACATCGTTTTCGATTCGTCGGCAAAAGCGAAAGACGCGCCGACAAACGCAAACGTCGCTAAAGCGACCAAGAAAGTAGATTTACGCATAATCGTAACTTTCGTAAATAGGGACGGCGTTGAGCCAAAGTAAGAAATCTAACGCTAATTTTTTCCTATTTGTTAAAAAGGTAATCGTTCACGGAAGATTATGCAAAGTTTCCAAACGACGCGTTAATTGCGGAATAACCGTCGCGCAGGAATCGCCGCGCAAGGGGCGCTTTGCTCGAACAAATTATTTAGGTCTTTTATGATCGTCGCGCGGCTCTTGTGCTTCCGTCGTCGTCACGATCAAAAAAGCGTAACCGACGAATAACGATGCTTTTAATCCTCTCATTTTTTCCGTTTTTCTCATTCTTGCAAGGCTTGGAAAAAAAGGGAAACGTCTTGACGTTAAGGATACTCAAAACGCGAATAAAATTCAATATGCGCGAGAAAAAAACAAAAAAATTTTTCTCAAAATTCATCGTCGCGCCGCGTCCCTTGCTTTTTTCCGCCGCGCGTTGTAAAATGTAAGGGAGCGCGAACTCGCGCTAACAAGAGCTTCAAACGCTCGCGTTCATATTTGACAAAACTCAACCCAACGAAAGAACCCAATGAAGACGTCGACGCTTTTATCCCTTGCGTTCTCTTGCGTTTTCGCGACTTGTTGCGCGGCGCAAGAATTTCCCGATCCGGCGAAAACAGCGGAGCCGGTCGTCCCGCCCGAGGCGCTCAATATGGACGCCGCGTCCCTTGATCGAATCGACGCCGTAGTCCAAGACGGAATCGACGAAGGCGATTTTCCGGGCGCGGTCGTAGCGATCGGACGCGGCAATAAAATCGCCTTTTTGCGCGCTTACGGCGATCGTCAAACGGAACCGACCGTCGAAAAAGCGACGGTCGACACGCTCTACGACTTGGCGTCGGTTACGAAAGTAACGTCGACCGCGATCGCGACGGCGATTCTTGTTGATCGCGGTCTGCTCGACTACGAAGACCCGATCATAAAATATATACCCGATTTTGGACAAAACGGCAAAGAAAAAATCACCGTCCGCGACTGCTTGACGCACGTTTCCGGCTTGACGCCCGACAACAACATTAAAGATTACGTCGGCTATAATCGCGAAGAGACGCTGGCGAATATTTGCAAGCTGGGCTTGCGTTCGGAAATCGGCGAAAAATTCTCTTACAGCGACGTCGGCTACATTACGATGGGCTACGTAATTGAAAAAATTACCGGCGTTTCTCAAGACGAATTCGTCCGCAAAAACATTTATCTCCCGCTCGGTATGGTCGACACGGGCTACAATCCGACCGACGAGCAAAAAGCGCGAACGGCGGCGGCGGAAAAACGCGATTTGAGCTATTTCCCCGACGACGTAATTAAAGCGCGCGGACTCAACGGCGACGAATGGATCAAGGGCGAAGTTCACGATCCTCGCGCTTTCGAAATGGACGGAGTCGCGGGGCACGCGGGCAATTTCTCGACGGCGCCCGATTTGGCGATTCTCGCCTCAATGTTGATCGGACGCGGAACTTATACGCCCGCCGACGAATCCGTTCCCCCTGTGAAAATTATGTCCCAAGAGACGTTCGAAAAAATGTCGGCGCCCGTCGCCGTGCCGGGCGGAATTCGCGCGCGAGGCTGGGACAAGCGCTCGCCCTATTCGAGCAATCGCGGCGGCTTGATGTCCCCGTCCGCGATCGGACACGGCGGATTTACGGGCACGTCCTACTGGGTCGATCCCGATTTAAACCTCTTTGTTATTTTCCTTGGCAACAGACTGCACCCGGACGGAAAGGGCGGCGTCAATTCTTATTGCGGTAAAATCGGACAAATCGCGGTCGATTCGCTCCGTGATAAAATCGACGCGGAACAAACGCGCGACTTCGTGAAGAAATCGGTCTATCGTTCTCCCAACGCGCAAGAATTGGACGACGCCGCGTTCCAAAACGGCAAAACGCTCGCGGGCGTCGACGTCTTGGATCGCGACGGCTACGCGCTCTTCAAAGGACGCAAAGTCGGTCTTCTCACAAATCAAACCGGCTTACTTCGCGACGGTCGACGCATTCCCAAAGCGTTGCAAGACGCGGGCGTCGAAATTACGACGTTGTTCAGCCCCGAACACGGACTTTACGGAGTCCTCGATCAAGGCAATATCGGCGACGGAAACGATCCCGAAACCGGCTTGCCCGTCTTCAGCTTATACGGCGAAACGCGACGTCCGACGCCGGAAATGTTGAAAAACGTCGATACGTTCGTTTTTGACATTCAAGACGTCGGCGTACGTTTCTACACGTATATTAGCGCGATGTGTTCCGCGATGCAAGCGGCGGCGGACTTGGGCAAATCGTTCGTCGTTCTCGACCGTCCGAATCCGATCGGCGGCGTCAAGGTCGACGGTCCTTGGCTTGATCCGGGGCGCGAATCCTACGTCGCGTTCTTCCCAATGCCGATTCAACACGGTATGACGGTCGGCGAAATCGCGCTCTGGTTCGCGAACGAATACAAGTTGAATCTCGATTTAACGGTCGTTCCTTGTGAAAATTGGCGTCGCGCGCAATATTTCGACGAAACCGGCTTGACTTGGGTTAATCCTTCGCCGAATATGCGCTCGTTGACGGAAGCCCTGCTTTATCCCGGATTTGGAATCCCAGAATTTACGAATATTTCGGTCGGACGAGGTACGGAGACGCCCTTTGAAGTAATCGGCGCGCCTTGGATCGACGCGGAAGAACTCGCCAAAAAAATGAACGATAAGAACTTGCCCGGCATTAAGTTTGAACCGATTAAATTCAAGCCGACCGCGAGCAAATACGCCGACGAAGAAATCGCCGGACTGCGTTTCACGATTACCGACCGCGAGAAACTCGAAGCCGTCAAAACCGGCGTCGCGTTAATGACGCAACTGGCGAAAGACTATTCCGAAAAATGGGAACGTAAAAACGCCAATACGCTTTTGCTCAACGGCGAAACGCTCGACGCGATTTTTGCCGGAAAAGACGTCGACGAAATCGCCAAGCTATGGCAAGACGACTTGGCGCGATTTAAGGAAAAACGCGAGACGTACTTGATCTATCGTTAAAACGCGTCGCGTTCTTTAAAGTCGACTTACCGCCAAAACGCCGTTCGTTTCGTTGGAAGCGAGCGGCGTTTTATATTGTCAAAAAATATCTTTACAGATTATGCAAAATAGGCTATTCTCCTGCGCAAAAGACTGTTTGACGAGCAAATTCGCAGAGGCGGCGCTCCACAAACGGCGTAAAACGAAGACGGGAAAGCAAAATGAAATTCATTGATCGGTACTGTTGCGTATTCGCGGCGATCGTTTGTTTGTTCTTAACGAACGGGCGCGGATATTCGGACGTCCTAGCCTTAGAAGAAGATTATTCCCTTCTTACCAAGGGTTCGGAAGAAGATCGCGGCGCTTTGAAAAAACTGAACGAACTCCTTGAAAAAGCGTATAAAGATCGCGACGTCGTGAAAGGCTGGCTAAACGAATACGCCAAGCAAGAACAAAAGACATACGCGCGCGTCGTCAATCTATTTTCCAAATTTGAAAAATCGGAACAGAAACGTCTCGCGCAAGACCTGAAAAAGGGCGAATTGTCCGAAACGTTTAAAGATCGTCTCGACGCGAAAAATCTTCAAATTTCTTTTCAACGTCTGGAAGCGGAACGGGGATATATTGAGAAGATTCGAACTCTTTACGAGCGACTCGAAAGCAAAATATTAGAAGCGGAATCGACGCGCGACCAACTCGGGCGTCGTATGGTTGCTGGGGTTCAAGCCGATAGTTTGCGCGAAAAGGAAGAAGCGATCGACGAACTATCCAGATTTCTCGACGAAGCTCAAAAGAAACTGGACGTCTGGAAGGAGAACGACCGCAAACAGAAAGAAAGTCTAGTCGATTCGATTCTCAAAGATTCAAAGACTCGCCCCAAGGACAAACGTTCCGGCGTCGCGAAAAGTTCTACCGACGACGTAGCGTCGTATGACAAAACCGAAGAAAACAAAGCCGATCTTCTGGAACAAGAAGGCGTCGACCAAGAACCTACTAAGGAGCCGGAAGCCGATTTAGTAGAAGTTGGCGAAGACGCTCTCGCTGACCCAGAAGCCGATTTAGTAAAAACCGACGAAGAAAGTCCGGCTGAACAAGAAGCCGACGAAGGCGATCTTTTGGAACAAGAAATTCAACAAGAAGAAGTCGACGAAAACGAAAAGTCCTCGTCTCCAGAGGAACGCCAAGAAGAGCCGATCAAAGAAGAAAGTAATTGGACGGGAGTCGTTCAAACTGCAGGAGCGAACGAATCCGCCGTTTCAAGCAAGTCCAAAAATTATGTCAGAGGGGTCGATCTTGAACTAGCGTCCAAGCCGGTTATTCTTCAAACGGAAGAACGAGACGGCGACGCCCAAACGAACGAGGAATTTGGTCGCCGTCAATCCTTGTCCGTGCAAAACGTCGAATTCGCGTTCCGTTTTTGTCCAAATTCCGCGCAAGGAGAGGACGAAGGGTTCTGGATTCAAGAAACTGAAACGACGCAAGAACAATGGTTTGCCGCCGGAGTCGGGACGACAAGACAATGCAGTTTCAAAGGCGCCAAGTTGCCCGTTGAAAACGTCGACTGGAACGCGTGCGCCGCGTTTGTCGATCGATTGAACAAACTCAACGTCGCGCCAAACGGCTGGCGTTTTGCAATTCCGACGATAACGCAGTGGGAACGCGCGAGAGAACTTGGGCAAAGCGCCGTCGACCTCGCGTCGCTCGCGGAATACGCTTGGTTTGGCGAAAACAGCGATAAGAAAACGCACGAAGTCGGCGCGAAAAAATCGGACGCGCTAGGGCTTTACGATATGACCGGGAACGTTTGGGAATGGACTTGCGGAGTCGACCAGACGGGGCGCGCGCGAATCGTCTGCGGCGCAAGTTGGAACAATCTCCCTCAAAACGGAGCCTTGACCGAACGCTTTGCGTGCAGTCCGAGCGCTTGCGGCAACAATTTGGGTCTGCGGCTGGTCTTAGTTCGCCAAAAATAAACGTCGCGCCTTTTCCGACGAAAATATTGTTGATAAAAAGCAAAAAACAACGGTCTTTTTCGTCGGGTCGCTTCACAAAATTTGAAAAAGTAGTACGATTCTTAAAAAGGCTTGCGTCGTTTGACGTAAGCGCGGCAAGTTTGAGACGCTTCAAACGAACCGGATTTATAGCCAAACATATGGAAAGGGCGCGCTAGTGTTGTCGCAGGAACGTTTCGCTAAAATTGACAGTTTGTTCAATCCGAAGTCGATCGCCGTCGTCGGCGCTTCGGCAAAAAAGGGCGTCGTCGGAAACGACGTTCTCCTTAATCTGATCAAGGATTTTAAGGGCGAAATCTACCCCGTCAATCCGAAAGGCGGAGTGATCGAAGGATTGACCGCTTATACGAAATTGGCTGAAATTCCGGCCGATATAGACTTGGTTTGCGTTCTCGTCAACGCGAAGTTCGTCGAAGACGTCGTCGATCAAGCGATCGAAAAGAAAGTCAAGGCGATCGTCATTATTTCCGCCGGTTTCAAAGAAACGGGGCACGAAGGCGCCGTAATTGAAAAGCGTATGGCGGAAAAAGTCCAAGCGGCGGGTATTCCGCTCGTTGGTCCGAACTGCCTCGGCGTCATCAACGCGGAAGCCGGACTGAACGCCAGCTTCGCCTCCAAAATTTGCCAACCCGGCTCGCTCGCCTTCATTTCGCAGTCGGGCGGGCTCTGCACTTCTGTTCTCGACTTCGCCGAAGCGCGTCAAATGGGCTTCAGCAAGTTCGTCTCTTTCGGCAATAAGTCCGACGTCGACGAAACCGAATTGCTTGAATATCTTGCCGACGACCCGAAAACCAAAGCGATCGCGCTCTATCTCGAAAGCGTCGCCGACGGCGCCGGATTTATGGAAATCGCTTCCAAAATCTTCTGGGAAAAAGGCAAGGTCGTTCTGTGCTTGAAATCCGGTCGTTCCGCCGAAGGCGCGAAGGCGGCCAGTAGCCACACGGGCTCGCTCGCCGGTTCCGACGCCGTTTACGACGCGCTCTTCACGCAAAGCGGCGTTCAACGCGTCGACAAAATCGAAGACCTCTTCGACCTCGCCGCGCTTTACACGACTCAGCCCGAGCCGAAGGGCAAGAACCTCGTTATTATTACGAACGCCGGAGGTCCCGGTATTATGGCGACCGACGCCGCCGTGCGCAACGGACTCAAGCTCGCGTCCTTGACGGAAGAAACCAACGCGAAACTTAAGGAATCGATGCCGCCCGCTGGGTCGATTCACAATCCGATCGACGTCCTTGGCGATGCGCACAGCGATCGTTATCAACTCGCGACGGAACTCGTTATGAGCGACCCGAACGTCGATATGGGGCTCGTCCTCTTGACGCCGCAGTCGATGACCGATTCCGACAAGATCGGCGCCGACATTCCCGCCGTCGTCAAGAAATGCGGCAAGCCGGTCGTCTGCGCGTTTATGGGCGCTTCGTCCGTCCAAGAAGGCGTCGCCGCGCTCGTCAAACAGGGCGTTCCGAACTATTCCTTCCCGGAAAACGCCGTCGCCGCGCTCGGGTCTTACGTCAAGTTGACCGAATTCCGCAACTTGGAAGACCGCGAATATATGTCCGCCGCCGATTGCGACGTCGAAAAAGCCAAGAAGATCGTCGACGAATATTTGAACGGCGTCGACGAAAAATACCTCACGCAAGCCGATTGTCGTCCGATTTTCGAATGCTACAATCTCCCGTTGCTCCAAAGCGGAGTAGCGCATAGCGAAGACGAAGCCGCGTCGATCGTCGCCAAGATCGGCGCCAAGTGCGTCTTGAAAGTGATGTCCCACGACGTGAAACATAAGTTCGACGCGGGCGGCGTTATTTTGAACGTCGAAGGCGCCGACGCCGCGAAAGCCGCCTACAATCAAATCTACGCGAACGTCGCCAAGAACGTGCCGGGCGCCAAGATCGATTCGATCCTCATCGAACAAATGGCGGAAAAGGGCGTCGAAGTCATTCTCGGTTGCAACCGCGACGCCAAGGGACCGCTCGTGATGATCGGACACGGCGGAACTTACGCCGAATTGTGGAAAGACGTCGCGTTCCGTCTCGCCCCGATGCAAAAGATTTCCGCCAAGCGTATGGTTCGTCAAATCAAGACGTTCAAGATGCTCGACGGGTTCCGCGGCGCCCCCAAATGCGACGTCGCCGCGCTCGAAAAGACCTTGCTCAGCTTCGCCACGATGCTCGTCAATCACCCGGAAATTGCCGAATGCGACATTAACCCGTTGATCGTCCACGCCGACGGCAAGGGTTGCTCCGTCGCCGACAGCAGAATTATGTTGCGTCGCGCCAAGTGAGACGTCTCAAATAAAGCCGTCTAGCGACGCGCTCGTTCGACGACTTTTCGAAAACGAAGGAACGTCGCGGAAACGCGGCGTTTCTTTTTAATCTGGAGAAGCCGCGCTCCGAGCCGCGCGGCAAACAACGCGTTATTTTTTTAGAAAACCTATGTCTTACGAACAACGTTATTCCCAAATGGATTCGATGAACGCCGGATATCAAGACTACCAACGTCAACGCAATATGACGGTCGGCGATCTCCTCTTAGACAATCGCGTTATTTTCCTTCAAGGGGAAATATCGAACGCGTCCGCAAACGATCTGATTATGAAGTTGCTCTTCTTGCAAAGTCAAAACCGACGCAAGGACATTAACTTCTACATCAATTCGCCGGGCGGAAGCGTCTCCGCGACGTTGGCGATTTACGACACGATGAAGATTCTCTCCTGTCCCGTCGCGACGTACTGCGTCGGTATGGCCGCAAGCGGCGGCGCGATTCTCCTCGCGGGCGGAACAAAGGGCAAACGTTACGCGTTGCCGCACGCTAAAGTAATGATCCACCAGCCTTGGGGCGGCGTCGACGGTCAAATTTCCGACATTGAAATTCAAGCGAACGAAATTCTTAAAGATCGCCAAACGCTCAACGAAATTCTTGCGACTAGCACGGGCAAGAAGGTCGAACAAATCGCGCAAGACATTGAACGCGACTACTATCTTTCCGCGCAAGAAGCGAAGGATTACGGACTAGTCGACAATATCTTGACACAGCCTCAGCCCGAAGAAAAGACGCTCTAATCGTCCGTCAAATTTCCCCGTTCGTCAAGAAAAAACTCGACGCCTTCAAAAAAAACGTCGAGTTCGCATATTTAAAGGAATAACAGAAGTGTCGCTCATACCGATAGTTATCGACAAAAACGGTCGCGAAGAACGCGCGATGGACATTTACAGTCGTCTTTTGCAAGACCGTATTATATTCTTAGGAACGCAAGTCAACGACGAAGTCGCCAATTCGATCGTCGCGCAGTTGCTTTATCTGCAGTCCGTCGATCCGAAAGCCGACGTCAGTCTTTATATTAACTCGCCGGGCGGAAGCGTTACCGCCGGGCTCGCAATTTACGACACGATGCAGTTCATTAGTTGCGACGTCGCGACTTATTGCATCGGACAATGCGCCTCGATGGGCGCCGTCTTGCTGACCGCCGGAGCGCCGGGCAAGCGTTACGCGTTGCCTAATTCGCGCGTGATGATTCACCAGCCGTTGGCGGGTATGCAGGGAACCGCCGAAGAGATTATGATCCACGTTAAAGAATATAAGTTGATTAAAGACAAGCTCAACAATATTCTTATTAAGCATACGGGGCGCTCGATGGAAGAAATCAAGCGCGACACAGACCGCGATAATTTTATGTCGGCGGAAGAAGCGAAAAAATACGGGCTGGTCGACCAGGTCGTCGAAAATTTCGTCGCGCCGCAGAAATAGACGCTAGTCTAAACGCATCCAAACGACGCGCGGAAGTCGCCCGAAGTGGGAGGCTTTCGCGCGTTTTTCGTTTGCACAGGACGAAAACGTCTCGCGCGGAGGCGTCGTTTTATTTCCAGCTTCCCTCTTTCAAATACGGCTTCATCGCTTCGAAACGCAAATCAAGTTCGGCGATCTGTTCGTCGTTAAGTTTGAATTCCGAAACGACCGGCTTTTCCGGAACGGAGTTGTTCGCTCCGTAATCGCGCGACAAACGATTCTTAAAAACGCCGCGCTTCTGCCAAATATACAAGCTGAATCCGCGCAAATTATTGCCCGGTATCGTTTCGCGCAAATTGAGCATTAGCATAAGTTTGCTAAACGCGTCGGCCGCTACGACAAGATTGCCTGAGTCGTAATTACGCCAAACCGCCGCAAGAACGTCGGCAAACGGGGCGCGCTCGGTAATCAAACCTTCCGTTCCGATACGGCACTGATGCAACCAAGCGAAGCCGCCCATCGCCGAAAAAACGCGCTTGATCGCCGGTTTCGCCGCAAGGAGTTTTCGCATTCGCGCTTCGATCGGAGAAGATTCTTCTTTGACGTATCCGAAATACTGCGATTCCTTGCCCAACTCGATCAGAAGTTCGACCGACGGCGCCGGTCCCTTGTACGCAGTCCCGCCCGACGTTTGAATAATCACGGGACGCTTGACGACTTTCATCAACGCGCGCCAATAATCGCGCAAATCGTCTTCCGTCTTGCCGTCGTCGGGCGGTCGGGAAATAATCGCGGTCGGCTCGACTTCCTCGGCTTTGCGCGCGTACTCGAGCATGTCGTCGATGTTTTTACCCTGAACGCCCAAGCAGAGCGCCGACTTACGTCCGCGCGCCGTCTCCGCCAAAACCTCCATTCCGCGCATCTTCTCCTCTTTCGTCAAGAGGTCGACCGCGTCGCCGGCTTGAGGCCAGATCATTCCGGGACTTTCGCACCAGTCGACGAACTTTACTTCGTCGGCAAGCGTCTCGTAATCGACTTCGCCCGATTCAAAAAAAGGCGTCGACAAAATCGGAAACGGTCCGCGAACGCGCGGATCGCCGATAATTTCGCGCGAGACGTTCGCGACGGACGGAGAAGTCGAATCGTCCGCTCGCAAATCGGTCGTTGAAAAAAGTTCGGACGCGGCGGCGCCGAGCGTTCCGGCGGTCAGCGTTCCAAGAAAATTTCGGCGAGTAAACGAATTTTGCAACTTAGGCTCGCTTTCTAAGCGGGCGCGACGAGAACAAACAAAAGTTTTCGACGCGTCCCGCTCGTTTGAAGTAAAATCGGTAAACAATACGGATAAAACGTCAAATTAGCCGTCAAATCTTTTCTTTCGGACGTTCGACGCGCGTCTTTTCGCCGCAGTCCAAGTCAAATTTAGAGTCGCCGTTCGCTTCGACGGTTATTCGAAGCGGAGTCGTTTCTTTGGTCGTAAATTCCAACGAAACTAGCGAAAAAACGGTTCCAGTTTGACCGCCGGTCGACGCTTCGCCAATATCGGTCGGAGCGCTCTCTTCCGCGCCTTCAGTCTCTTCCTTAGTAACGACGACGGCGAACGTTCCGGCGGGCGCGCCTTCATACTTGCCCATCGTGAAAATTTTCGCGACGCCTTTAGCGTCCGTTTGACCCGTTACCGCCCAGCGAATGAGTTTCGGATCGTCCGATTGACAATGGATCAACGCGCCTTCGAGCGGCTCGCCTCCTTGAGTCAACGTTACCGTGCAAGGATACAAGTCGGGCATTCCGTCCGGCTTCTGAACTTTCGCGCAAGAAACGCAAGTCGCGAGCGTTAAAATACCCAAAAGGGCGGCGATTCGATTAAGTTTCATTTCAATTCTTTCTATTGCAGGTCGACGAAATTAACCAAGCGCAAATCACATCGAAACCGTTTCGCCGCCGTTCGCCGAACCCATCGCGCCCCAAACGCCGTAAATGCTCGGTCCGGTCATTGGATACTTATGTAATTCGGTCGTGCCCGTGTCGATCGTCTCGCTAACAAAACGGACGGAACCGTCGAACATCAAACCGTTGACGCCGCCGGAATGGTTGCTGGACGGAGAAAAGAGCCCGCAGTGCGTCAACCATTCCAGACGCGAACACGAAGGAGAGTTCGGCGGAAGAATCGTACTGAATCCGCCGACCGTCGCGCGCCCGTCGAAAACGACCGCCCCGCGTCCGCCGTAAACCTTATAAGTACTGGAATAGAGTTTCGAATCGTTGACGTCGTACAGAGCGACGCAAGTCGAAACGAAAGACGCAAGCGCGCAGTTGACGCTATACGCAAAGCCGCTTTTGATACGATTGTCGCTGTTTCCAGTTCCCGTAGTCGTCTCGCTGATCGCGATCGTGTTCGACGTGCCGTCGGTGAAGCCCGCCGTCGATTTCCAAGTAAAAGGACCGAATCCGGCGCGCATCGCGGACGATTTCAGCGTTCCCCAATTACTGTCGTTCGCATAGGCGCATTCGTCGACGTAAACGACAAGGTCGCCGCGGCTGGTAACGTAATTCATCTTATAAAAATTGCCGGACGCAGCCGCGTATTTATCCGCGTTCGAACCGTCGGAAGGACAACGGAACCCTTCGGGCGCGGGTCCGGCCATAATCGCCGAACAGTATTGCGGAATTTGGTCTCCGTCCTTCAAAGCCTCCGTTTTGCCCGCTTCATACAACGCGGACTGTTCCATAAAGGGAAGAAGCGCGAAAGTTCCTGCCCAAAAATCGCCGGAGTCCGTATTGCGTTTGCTCTTCGCCGTTACTTCGATACGAGCCGCCGGAAACGCGTTGTAAGCGTCGTGATACGAGTGAAGCGCAAGACCGAGCTGTTTCAAGTTGTTGGTGCATTGCATTCGCCGCGCCGCCTCGCGAGCCGCTTGAACGGCTGGAAGCAAAAGACCGATCAAAATGCCGATAATGGCGATGACGACGAGAAGTTCGACCAAAGTGAAACCGTGAAACGATCGCGTCTTAGCGCGTTTCTCAAAATTAACTGAATTTACGTTCATTGTAGAATTCTTTAACAATAACAAACTAATCGATCAAAGTCGACGACCGCATATTTGGCATATTGGAACGAATCGTCGACGTAACGCAATTCAAATTTAAAACGAAATAGCCGCGTTCGTTCAATCGATCGTCGGAACGACGAACGGCGCGCGATAATTAATCGTTAAAAGTTTAGCGGCGGAGTCGGCGTATTCGCCTTTAATACCGGCGGTTCCGTCGTACTCCAAAAAGCGGCTGGCGCGGAAAGTATCCGCGTTCATTTTGAGTCCTTGAGCCGTCAAGTGCGTTTCAAGTTCGCCAATGGCGCGCTCGAGAGTTTCGTCGCCGCCGGTCAAGTCGAGAACGGCTTTCTTCGAGAACGGCTCGCCGAGTCGATACGCCGTATTGGCGCCGTTGTACCAAGCGGACGTTTCGAAGCCGACTTTGAGAGGCGCCGTCAAGCGCGACGCGTCGTCGTTAAGAACCGCGTCGACAAAGTTGCGCAAGTGCGGTCCAGGTCCGGCGTGTTCGGACGTCGCGGCAAACTCGCGAATCTGTTTCCCGTTCGCGTCGAAGGCGACCGCGCCGCCCCAATGTTTCTCGTAACGTCCGCCTTCGCAGTAAACGACGTACCCGCTCGAAGGTCCGGCGCAAGCGCCCGCCGTTTTCGGGTTAGCTTTGTCGGGCAGGTTCGAAATACGGAAAACAACAGGAATCGAGCCCGTGTCGAAGTAGGCGAAAAATTCGTTCGGAGTGTCCCCGGCGTCGTCGTATCCAATGCGCGCGCCGCCCGCCAAAACGCGTTTCGGCGCCCCGATTTCGTCGCCGAAAACGTCGTTGCGACAGTCGTCGAGCAGGTGCGCGCCCCAGTTGCCCGCTTCGCCGTTGCCCGTGTTCCAGCTCCAGTGCCAATCGTATTGCAAATTGTCCCGATAAAGCGGAACGTCGGGCGAGGGTCCGAGCCAAAGGTTATAGTCGACGGTCTTGGGCGGCACAAGGGGCGTCGAACGCTTGCCAATTCCCTTGCGCGCAAAGAATCGTCCGACGCAAACCGACTTGATTTCGCCAAGTTCTTTCTTTTCGCGCAGAAATTCCTTCGCTTCCGGGTGATGTTTCGCGTCGGTGCGCATTTGCGTTCCGATCTGAACGATTTTCCCGTATTTCTTCGCCGCTTTGACGAGCTGTTCGCCTTCCCAGAAATTCAGACAAATCGGCTTCTCAAGATAGACGTCTTTTCCGGCTTGCATCGCCCAAATCGCCGCGAGAACGTGCCAATGATTGCAAGTCGCGATAATTACGGCGTCGACGTCGGGATCGTCAAAGACGGTTCGCATATCGGCGCCGCAATTCTTCGCGTTCGGAAGATTTTTACAAAGTCCGGCAAGACGAACGGAATCGGGATCGCAAAGCGCGACGATTTCGGCGTTCGGAATATTAGGAAAGAACGTCGTCAAAAAGCCGCCGCGACCGCCGCAACCGACAAGTCCAATCCGAAGTTTGTCCTTCGGACGCGCGGCAAATACGGCGGGCGAGGGAAAAGCGCAAGACGAAAGCGCGAATACGCCCGAGGCGCTCGCGGCAAGAAATCGACGACGATTAAGTTTTTGCATTGTTTATAGTCTCCGTCGACGCCGAACGCGGCGTCGAAAAACGAGTCTGCGCGCTCTTCTATTTGCGGAAGAGCCGGAGAAATTCCAACGAAGCCGAAGCGGATTCCAAGGCGCTCCTCTAGCTCGCAAGCGCGCGCGAGGCAAAACTTGCCGACCGCCGAAGCCCAACGTTCGAAACGTTCGTTCCGAAAAGTTTATTATATCGCTTCAAAACTCCCTTTACAAGCCCTGCAAACTCGATGCGTTTTAAATTAATTTGTCGACTTGAAACGCGAGACGCCGCGTCGTTTTCCCGAAGGACCGCGCCGGGTCTTGCGAAGAAGGTTTTAAGTCGTTATAATAAGCAAGCTCGGATCGAAAACGAACGTTAAGGAGCATTGTATGACGTCGGAAAACGATTTAAATTCAAACGATGCGAACACGCCCGAGGAAAGCGCGACGTCGGTCGACGATGGACTTGGCGCCGACCAGTATTATTACGATATCGTATCCAACGAAACGTCGGCGCGAATCCATCTTTCAATGTTTCTCGACCCGCGAATACTCGCAGAGATCGATTTGTCGACGTTGCGAATAGTTCCGACGCGAGACGTTGAACCAAACGGAGCCGAGACGATCGGCGACGTTTTCTTTGTCGTCGATATGAAAGACCGACCGGGCAGGAAGGGACGACGCGCGGCTTTCGTGATTGTTTCGGAACATAAACTTACGGACGATCCGCGAGTCGCGATTCAGTTGCTTAGTTATATTGCCGCCGTTCTCAGACGTATGAACAAGGATAGAGAACGTTACGTCGACGAAAACGGACGCTTGCCCGCGCCGTATCCGATTTTATTTTCGCAAGACGCGCGACCGAAGAAAAAGCCCCTTCGTTTGCGGGAGATCGTTTGGAACGTCAACGGCTTGGAGGATTTTATTCCCTCCTTTGAGTTTCAAACGATCTACGCGGCGGACGTTCCGCTCGAAACGATCAAAAAGTGCGAGCCGGTAATGCGGACGTTTCTGCATTTGACGCAGATAGCCAATAAGAAACATACGCCGGAAGAAGACGTCGAATTGGCGGAGACGTTTCGACTTTTGCTTGATTCTCCCGAATCAGACGCGCGTGCGCGCGATTGCGCCATAGCGTCCCTTCGTTATTTTATCCGTTTGCAGAAAAGGCGCCCCGGTATGATGAACGCGACTGAACTCAAAAAGGAAATTGCCAAACAGAAAGGCGACTCTATGGACAAATACGACGGCTTATACGCTTTCTTCGAAGAGGAAATTACGGAATTTCGCGAAAAGGAGAAAGAAGCCTGGATTCAAACCGGTATTCAAACTGGAATTCAAACTGGTATTTATAACACGATTTATCGCAACCTTCACACGAAATACGGCGCGAATTCCGTTTCAAAAAGTCTGAACGACAAAATCGACGCGATCAACTACTATCCCGTGCTTGAAGACGTTCAAACCGCCGTATGGACGACGCCTTCCCT
>JAZUGM010000319.1:0-2687 GCA_045641205.1 Thermoguttaceae bacterium | reverse complement strand
AAGGGCGATTCTTCGTCATAAGAGGAAAAATCGACGAATGCGGGAAAATCGGCGTCAATACGACTAGGAGCCAAGATCGGAACGCGCGAATGAAGACGCGCCCTATTAACATATCGAAAATTTTTGATAGAATGGAGCAGGTTTTTTAATATCGCGTTTGGAAGCGTCAGGGGATCGCCTCCGCTGAAAATAATTTCGGTAATCGTCGGGTCGTCCTGAAAAGGCGCGAACGCGCGAGTTAGGCGTTCCTCGACGTCCGAAGAATCCGTTCCAAACGGGATCAGAACGCGATTTTTCGGAAAGCGACGCCGAAAACAAAATCGACAACGCGCCGCGCAGGCGTCGGTCGTAAGAAACAAAACGCGCCCGGCGTATTTGTGAAGGACGCAGTCGGCTAGTTCGCGCGAATCGGCGCGTGAATGAGAATTAGAATTAGCGCGCGCGTTCGTATCGGTTCCGAATTCGCAAAGCGGATCGTCGGAAAATCCGGGCGCTTTTTCCAATTCCCGCGCGTCCGGTAAGAATTGGCGCAAAACAGGATCGTCGATCGTTCCTTTCGGAACGCGCGCAAGGAGCGATTCAGGAAAAGCGATCGGGAAATCGCGCGACGCTTCCTTGAAGGTTTCGGCAAGTTCGCAAGGGAGTTCCAAACGTTCGCAAAGTTCGTTGAAATCGTAGATTACGCGAGTCCCGAGAGTTTGTTCCAAGCGCTCGGCGGCGCCGTCGCAAGGAGCGTTTGAAGAATTAGGCGCGGTAGTTTCGTAAGCGGAATTATTTTTTAAAGGGTTCATTTTAACGATCGCGTCGTCGCCGTTGCGCGGCGTCGAAAGCGTTGTCAGTTGAAAGTTTTGCCGGTCGACGGCGTTAAAAAAAGGAAGCGCCGACGGCGCTTCGTCGTGAATAATAGGAAATAACCTGTTCGTTTGCAACGTTAAATTATAGGATTTCGGAATGTCCACGTATAATACCAGCGAGTTTCGTAAGGGTTTGAAGATTCAAATCGACGGCAACCCTTTCATTATGATCGAATGCAACTTTGTCAAACCGGGCAAGGGACAAGCTCTTTACAAGTGCAAGATGCGCGACTTGAATCGCGGCACGGTTCTTGAACGCACGTATAAAAACGGCGACGAACTCGAAGCGGCCGACATTCACGAAACCGACGTTACGTTTATGTACGAAATGGGCGGCACGTACTATTTTATGGAGCAAGAGACCTTCGAACAATACGAGTTGGACAAGGAAAAACTCGAAGACGCGGCGAAGTACCTCCTGCCCGAAATGCCCTGCAAAATGTTGCTTTACAACGGTTCCCCGATCGGAATTACGCCGCCGAACCACGTCGTTTTGAAGGTCGAATATACCGAGCCGGCCGTGCGCGGCAACACCGCCACGAACGTCACCAAGCCCGCGAAATTGGAAACCGGCGCCGAAATTATCGTTCCGAACTTCATCGAGACCGGCGAAGTCATCAAGGTCGACACGCGAACGAACGAATATATCGAACGCGTCAAGTGATTTTGAGATCGCCTGAACGAATACGAGAGTCGCGCTTGGCTAGGTTTTTTAACCTTTCCGCGCGACTTTTTTTGTGGAAAATTTGTAATATTTCTGCCTTTTGAAGAAAAATCGACAAAAGCGCGCCGCTTTTTACAACGGACGTCTCTCTTCAAACGGCTAAAATATACGAAATTTTGAGAAAACGCTTGATTCGCGCTTGAATTGAAATTACAATTAAGTCGGCGTTTTGCCGCCGCCAAAACATTTTGTTCAACTAACGATTCAAAATTATGAGCGCTAAAGAAACTCAACGTAGAACAAAGAAAGAGCGATCAAATCCCAAATCGAGCGCCGATTCATACGCGGGGTTCGCCGTCGACGAAAAAAAACGCAAACAACTGGCGGCGGTGGAAAGAGCGCTCAAGTTGGGCGCGTCCGTTCACGACTCCTATTTTCATTTTATGTTGAAAGACCCGGCGTTTCTTGCCGATTTTTTAGGCGAATATTTGCCCAAAGAAATACTCGAAGCGCTCGATTTGAGCGATTCGAGTAAAATTAAATTTCTTTCGACAGATTTTTACGACGAACGCGGCGTCAAACATATCGCCGATTTGCTTTTTACCGTTCCTTGTAAAGAAGAGAACGAATACGTTACGTTAAAGTTGTTGGTTGAACACAAAGCGCAAAGCGGCGCGTCGATCGATCGTAAAACGATCGCGCAAATGTTGAAATACGTCGCGCTTGAAGTCGACGGGGAATTGAAGAATCCAGAAGAAGGCTTTAATTCCGCCGTTACGACTATTCGCCAGCCTTTGGTCGTTTTGTTTTACACGGGTTCCAATCCCTCTTTTGAAGCTCCTTCTTGGGAACGTTCTTTCCCTTTCCCTTCGTCGTTGCAGGTCGATAAATTACGTGAGGCGCAAGTTCGCTTCAAGCCGATAACCGTAAATTTAACGCGTATGTATTTGGAGAATAGAATCAGTCGTAAAGGTTTCCTCAACGTAATGGTCGCGTCAATGGCTTCCGCCAGTCTGAAGCGATTACCTGAGAACTATTCGACGTTGTTTAGCGCGTTAGGGGAAATGGAAAACTGGACGGAAGCGGACGACGAGCGACTCAAAGCGTCCGTTAATTACGTCGTTTCAGCGACAAACCGTCCGATGACCCGGAGAGAATTGGAATCGTTG
>JAZUGM010000318.1:0-2008 GCA_045641205.1 Thermoguttaceae bacterium | reverse complement strand
AACTGCCCGAAAGTCAGTTGGACGCCGTGACGCGTCTTTCCGGCTGGGGTCCCGCCTACGTTTTTATGGCGATCGAAGCGCTGGCGGACGGCGGCGTCAAATCCGGGTTGCCTCGCGACGTCGCGCTCGAACTGGCCGCTCAAACGCTCAAAGGCTCGGCGGAAATGTGTCTCAAGACGAAACGGCACCCAGGCGCGCTTAAAGACGCGGTGACGAGTCCAGCCGGCACGACGATCGCGGGCGTCGCGGCGCTCGAGGCGCGCGGTTTTCGCGCCGCGCTCATCGAAGCGGTCGAGGCGGGTACGAAACGTTCGCGCGAACTCGGCGCAAAATGAACGCGCGTTTATCGAATGGAATCTGATCGATTCGCAAAGGCGATTCGAACTAGGAAAACGAAACTATGAAGAAAAAATCGAAGCCCAAGGAAGAACGACTTTCACAAGAAATGACGCACGATCAGTTCGTCCATATTATTTGGTCGAATCTCTTCGTCGCCCGATTGTTTATAGAACGTTACTTGGCGCCGGAGGTTTTGTCCGAAATCGATCTTGATTCGCTAGAACTCGCGCCGACCCGTAATACGACCAAAAAAGGACGCGATTCGGTCGGAGACGTTTATTATAAATTTCGATTCAAATCGGGAAAACGGGGCGTGTTGGTCGTCGTTGTCGAACATAAAGCGAGGTACGCTCGTTTCGTCGCGATTCAGATTCTGCGTTATGAAGTCGACGTTCTCGAATATATGTCGCAGAATTTCAAACAATTTGCCGACGACGACGGGCGTTTGCCAACCCCCTATTCGATTCTGCTGTGTCCAAAACGTTGTCCGCAATTGGAAGAATTGACTTCTCGTTGCGAAGGGATCGAATATGGACCAAGAACAAGATTTCAAACGATCAATTTCAACGAAATCGATCTTGAATCGACGTCGGACGAGCCTTTCCTACAAATCGCGATGGGATTGTCTCGTTTTGCGGGCTACTCCGATAAAAAAAGAGGGAAGAGACAAGACGAACTTGTCAAACTTTTTCGAGCGTTGTTATATTACGATCCGTCAAAAAGAGAACAACGTCGTGAAATCTGGGAACTTATTCTGGACGTCTCGCTTAATTATCTTTCGAGATTGATGCGCAAGCACGATTTCGAAATAGGACGATTCGTTCGTAATTTAGTTGATACGGAAAAGGAAAAAGAAATGGGTTATGCGTTGTTTCCCGACGTCTTCGCGTCAATTTTTCCCAAAGAAGCGCAAGAGTTGCAACAACAAATCGTCGTTGCCAATACAAGAGCGGACGAAGCTAACGTAAGAGCGAACGAAGCTAACGCAAGGGCGAACGCGCTCGAACGTCTTTTGTGTGAAAATACGCGCGAAAAAATCTATGGAACGCTCGTTTCTCGTCGTTGGTTCAAGGAAACGCCAAGCGATTTAACAAACGCGTTGGAAAAAATATCGTCGTATGAGAGTTTAGCGTTTGTTTTATCGACGGCTAAAGAAGCGGCGAATTACGACGCTTTTCTTACCGCGTTCAAAAAAGTCAAGCGCTAACGTTCCGTTGATTTAGAAATAATCGTTTTGTCAAGCGCGCAACGCTTTTTCCCAATGCGACAAGGAAGTTTGTTCTTTAAAAACAACCTTATGTTTGACTCTATGTTTTAAGCAAAAATCAAGATTCGTATGTTAAATCAGCCGCCGCCGATCATAAGAACTCCGCAAAATCTTCGCAAGACGCCGCGCGACCTCCCCTTGCCGACGCTTAATGAAAAAGTTCAAACGGACGATCCTTTTCTTTCCGACGACGTTTCGTCGACTTCGGTAAAAGAACGCCTTTCGTCGTGGGGCTTGAGTCTGGTCGTTCACTTGGCTCTTGCCGTTCTTTTGGCGTTGATTATTCTGCCAAACATAGAGAAGAAGACGGAAATCGAAGCGACGTTTAGTACGGAAATCCGCGACCAACTCGAGTTTTTAACGGACGACGAAGGCAATTTAAATCCTAACGACGCCGAAAAT
>JAZUGM010000317.1:0-10801 GCA_045641205.1 Thermoguttaceae bacterium | reverse complement strand
GTCAACATTGCGTCGGAACCGTCTGGAATCAATAGATTTTCTATCTCTTCAACCGATTCAAAAGTTCCAGTCGGCGCGACGCGTATTTTATTTCCGCCAACCTTCAACACGCCCGAATCGACGGAAAGGTTCTGCGATTGAAGCGCAAGCATAATCTGAATGGGCGTAACATTCAGCTCCGCCATACGCGCGCGCGAAATTTCAACTTCAATACGCTCGCTGGGAAGTCCCCAAAGTTCGACGCGACGCACTTGGTCGACTAGTAAAAGTTCTTTTTGCAATTCGCGCGCGCGTTTGACTAATTCGGCGTCGGAATAACCTTCGGCAGTCAGGGCGAAAACGCAACCGTAGACGTCCCCAAAGTCGTCCCTCACAATGGGCGGCGCCGCTTCGGGCGGCAAGTCCCGCTTGACCGTCGACATTTTATTACGCAAATCTTGCCATATTTCGGGCAACAACTTCAAATCGGTTCCTTCGTCCAAATCGACGAAAACGAAAGATATGCCGGGCTTGGAAATAGAACGCACGCGCAGCAAATTTTTGATCTGTTGCGCGCTACGTTCGACGACGTTTGTAACGCGTTCCTCGATTTCTTTCGCGTCGGCTCCGGGACATACGGTGACGACGACGGCCGTTTTAACGACGTATTCGGGGTCTTCTAGACGTCCTAAAGTCAGATACGACCATATTCCGCCGATTACGATTAAAAAAACGCAAAAACCGACGACGACGCGATTATTGACCGCATATTGAGGCAACATTGTTTATCCGCTCGTTTTTCTTAACGTTAAACTTTCAAAAGAGACGTCGTTCTGTCTCGTTTATTCGTCTTGTTGCACGCGAATTTTTTGCCCTTCGGTCAAAAAGCCCGCGCCGGCCGCGACGATTCTTTCGCCGCTTTTAAGACCGTCAAGAATTTGCGCTTTACCGTCGACCAAAGCGCCGACTTTTACCACGCGTCGTTCGATCGACGTTCCGTCCGCGTTTACAATCCAAACGGCGGATTCGGACGTCGAATCGTCCTTGCCCGCGATCAAAGAAGAAACCGGCACGGTTACGTAAGGATTGGCGTCCTTGAAAACGACGTTGGCAACGCCGACCATCCCAATCAAAACGCCGTCTTCAGGCTTCGCGTCGATCGCAAGCGTCGCCAAATACGCGCGATTGCCCTTCTGAACCGAGTTTGACGTCTGACGTATCGTCGCGGAAAAGACTTTGTCCGGCAACGCCTCAAAGACGCATTCGACTTTCTGAACGTCTTTTTGACGAGCGACAAAGTCTTCGGAAACGCTTAATTCGCCCTCGAAAGACGAATCGTCGACCAACGTCAGAACGGCGACTCCGGCGGATATCGTTTCAAAATTGTCGACGTATTTTTCGGAAACGACTCCGTCGAAAGGCGCTTTAAGAACGGCGTCGTTTAATTTATTTTGCGCAAGTTGAAGATCGATTTCAAGTCCGGCGATCTTTGCTTTGACCATTTCAATTTCTTCGTCGCGCGAACCTTTGCGCCCCTTCTCAAGCGCTTTTTCCGCCGCGAGTTCCGCTGATTTTGCGACGTCGAACGCCGTTTTAGCCGCGTCGTATTGAACTTCAGACGCCGTGCCGTCCGCGCGCAAACTCTCCATTCGCTTGAATTGTTTTTCGGCGGATTCGCGCTGAGATTTTGCCGCGACGACCGACGCTTCCAACGCTGCTTCGTCTTCGTTTCGCGCGCCGGTTTCCATTGCTTTTAATCCGGCGCGCGCCTCGACCAACGCTTGTTGCGCGCGATCGACGATCAGCTGGTAATCGCGCGTCTCTAACCTTGCGCCAACCTCGTCTTTTGCAAATCTCTTTCCGACGACGGCGTTAAATTCCTCTAGTTTTCCAGGCGTTCTAAACGCTAATTTTACTGCGGCGCCCTCTTTAACAAAGACTGGAAAAGAGCGAACCTCAACGTTTGCGACGCTCGACGGAACAAACGTTCCGACGACGCGCGCTTCTTGAGTCGTAGTTTCTTCCGGAACGCTACGAGCGCACGAACATACCGCGCATATCGTCGCAATAAGCGTTCCGTAAGCGACGTTCCGAATAAGTCGCGTCGAGTTTCGATTTGCGTTGTTCATTTTCAACCTTTACGTCGTTTTCTGCGACGTTCTCGCACAGGCGGAACGTCTAACTCGTAAAGACGTCGCGCTTCGATTGGGCTTGCGCGAACGTCAAACGTCGAGTATTATTCTAAACGTCGCCTTGTTTTTTCAAGACGGGCGTCCCTGACCTTTCTATCGACGTTTCACTAAGGAAAAGTTATGTTTCCCAATAATCCCGTTAAAATTGGTAATTGTAGTTGCGGACAAGGCGAGGAATTGACCTTAATTGCCGGACCTTGCGTCCTTCAACGCGAAACGTCCCTTGCGATCGCTTGGCGTTTGAAGGAAATCGTCGACGAACTAGCGCGCGATAATTATCCGCTTCAGCTTATTTTCAAAGGTTCTTTCGACAAAGCCAATCGAACTAGCGTCGACTCTTGGCGCGGTCCCGGCTTAGACGAAGGATTGCGTATTCTAAGTGAAATTCGTGAAAAAACTCAACTGCCGGTTACGACGGACGTTCACGAAACGATTCAAGCGGAACGCGTCGGCAAGGTCGTTGATTTAGTTCAAATTCCCGCTTTTCTGGCGCGTCAGACGGATTTGCTTGAGGCCGCGGCAAAAACTAAGAAACCCGTCCACGTAAAAAAAGGGCAATTTATGGCGCCGACGGATATGGCGCGCGTCGTTGAAAAATTATTGACGTTCGGTTGTCGCGACGTCCTACTGGGCGAACGAGGAACTTTTTTTGGATACGGAAATCTCGTCAACGATTTTCGTTCGCTCGTCGTAATGCGCCGCACAAACGCGCCGGTCGTATTCGATGCGACGCATAGCGTTCAAGAGCCGAGCGCGTCTAACGGGCGTTCCGGAGGAAAACGCGAATTCGTGGCGCCTCTTGCGCGCGCCGCCGCCGCTACGGGAATCGACGCGTTGTTTTTGGAAACGCATTTTAATCCCGAAGAATCGCCGAGCGACGGCGCCAATATGTTGCCGCTCGATCAGGTTCCGAATCTTCTTAAGACGATAATAAACGTCAGACGAGCCGTCGAATCAACTCAAAACGAAGTCTAAAAGCGGCGGCGCTTGACGAAAGCTCGCTTAATTTTGAATATAAAAAAGAACTGTCGACCTTTGGATCGACAGTTCCCTTTGTTCGTTTACGACAAGCTAAAAGTTTCTCGTCGTTTCACTCGCGCTAAACTCATTTCGCGCAATCAACCGGCGCGCAAGGAGCGCAAGCGGGCGCGCAAGGAGCACATTCAGCGGCGGCGCAAGGAGCGCAAACCGGCGCGCAGAAGCAAGGCTTGCAGCAACGAGCTTTCAGAGCTTGGAAAGGACGGAAGCAGCACTTGGCTTTCGCGCAAGGAGCGCAAGCGGGCGCGCAAGGAGCGCATTCGGCAGGCGCGCAGGCTTCAACTTTTTCGCAAGGAGCGCATTCGGCAGGCGTGCAAGCTTCAACTTTTTCGCAAGGAGCGCATTCGGCGGCGGCGCAAGGAGCGCATTCGGCAGGCGCGCAAGGAGCGCAAGCGCAAGGCGCGCAGAAGCAAGGCTTGCAAGCGCGAACGCGAGCCGCGAACTTAGCGGCGCAATCGGCGAAACGAGCCTTCAACGCGGCGCAAGGACGAACGCAAGGAACGCAACAAACCGGCGCGGCGCAAGTCGCTTGACACGAAACTTCTTGGCAAGCGGGCGCGCAAGGAGCGCAGTCTTGAGCAAAAGCGCTAACGGTAAGAGCGAAAACGGCGGCAACAGAAAGAAGGATACGAGTCTTCATCTGTAAGTATCTCCTAAAAATCGGGTTGTTAAATTCGGCGTAAAGCCTTTTACTTCTTATTCGGAAGTTATCGACCGAAAGCCGACTGATGATTAAAAAAATTTTTAATTTTTTTTTCGTTTTCTTTGAAAGGCTTGTCCAGACGACGAACCGCCTGCTGTAATCGTCCGCTCAACGACGGAACTTAAGCCTATCCGAATCTCGACCTCAAGTATAACCACACAACGTCGAAGATTCAAGACGCTTTCGACTTAATTCATAGACTTCTTAATCGACGATTTGCGCTATAATCGAATAAGTCGGCATAAACTGCAGACCTCCTCTCACAGGAGAGAAAGTCCGCAAAACGTTTATAACTGAACGTCGTTTTGCGGATCGCTTCGGCGTCTTGCGATATGTTTATCGACCCTCTAACTTCCTCTTTCTGAAGAAAATTCCAAATAACCTCTTTTAACGAATTTAATTCTTTTGCCAAACGGTTTGAAACATTGGCGGTAGAAAATACGCTTTTCCTTCTTGACGCAAAATCGACGTAAGCGTTCGCTGAAAAACGGCGCGAATTTGACCGCCGCGCAAGCGGCTTATCGCTCGACGTTGCGTCGAACAATTTTTTTATGGAGTTTACAGTCGACGCGTCGTTTTTCCGTGAACACTTACTTTTTAGGTTCATCCAGACTCTAATACTTCAGATTTATGCAATTTTCTATGAACGGTCGCTTTTGAGTTTGTCGGATAATTTCGCTTTTATTACGAACGCGTTTTCGGCGGCGCCGCCCGCTTATCTAAAGATAAGCTACTTATCGCGCGCGCCTACGGCGCGATTTCAACGCGACCTTGTTAGAATGTTCCGTGAACGATTACGATCGACCGCCGCCGACGGGACTGGCGCGATTTCAAACGCAACGTAACCTTGTCGACGATTTTGAGAACGGGACGTCGAACCTGATTTGCAGATCTTTTAAAAAAAAGTCCTTTGTCGAACGAATCGACAAAGGACGAACTTGATTAATCGGAACCTAATTAGACTATGTTAAAAAATTAGGCTCACACTCCGCCGTGTCCCGCTCCTTCGATCGGAGGAGGAGCCACCGGCTCGGGCGAACGAGGCACGTCAAATTTCAAGGAATTCTTTTTCGCTCCGATCGTAATTTTTTGAGTCGACAAAAAACCCCAGTCTTCCGGAATGAAGGAAGCGTTTTCTTCGTATTCGAACGTTTCCCCATTGTCTTTAGTACCGGTTAGCATTTTCCCAGTCGGCTCTTGACGTTGGAAGATTACGGTATATTCTCCGGGCGTCAATCCCTTTTTGGCGGGAATATCAAACTTACCGTCGGCAATTTGCGCGGCCGCGCTCGACGTTCCGTTCTGTTCGACGGGTTGGAAGGATATTTGCCCGTAATCCATCGGCTTGCCGTCAAATTTAACGGTTCCAGACACGGGATAACGCCCGTCGACGGATTGAGCGCAACCGACGACTATTGCGCAAAACGCCGCAAGCCCGACGGCGCATAACGTTTGAATTTTCATCGCAACACCTTTATTCACATCTCAACGCTATCAGAACGAAACAGTCTCGCCGTCGTTAAGCGTGCTAACGGCCGCCCAAGTAGTCAAATCGATCGTATCGGAAACGAAACGAACCGAACCGTCGGCCAACGCGACGTTGACCCCGCCGTTATGGAAGCTACGAGCGGAAATAACGATGCCGCCGTTCAACGATTGATCGGTCGCCGGCGCGTGCGGAGGGACGTTCGCGGCGCGTTTGGGCGTGCAAGCTTCGTAGTCCATTTCTTGCGTGTTGGGCGTAAAGAACGCGGAATAAGCGCAACCGTAGGAGTACCAAAGATTGCCGCGTTCGTCGGCGTCGGCGGCGGGACTTGCCGACCCCTTGCTAACGGTGATCAATTCCGACAAAGCCATCGTGTTCGACGTTCCGTCGACGACGGACGCCATCGATTGGCAATAATGCCTTTTGCCTTGAGGACCGCCTTCGCGGAAAAGCCCTTCTTTGTAATGAACCGAACGAGAGCCGTAAGTAATGTCTTCGCGCCAACCGTTGGTAGACGTCGCCGATCCGGGCGACCATTGCGAGGTTCCGGTTCGTCCGACGCAAACGACGTAATTATGAAGAGCCCAGCCGGAACCGTTGTCTTTGTACCATTGCTCCGTGCAACTTGGGCACATATACGTTTGCACGCGCTTTTTGCAGAAATAGTTGTCGTTCGCGCCTTGCGCGGCGTTGTTGGCTTTGAGCGGAATGCCTTCGTAAATCGCGTTCTGTTCGATGTAAGGCATCAACGCGCGCGCCCAAGTCGTTTGGTAATAATCTTTGTACTCGCTACCCGAATACGACGCGACGGGGAATTTTCCCTGCACGTCGACGTAGTTGTGCATACCCAACATACATTGTTTCATATTATTGGTGCATTGCATACGTCTCGCGGCTTCGCGCGCGGCTTGGACGGCGGGCAAGAGAAGCCCGATCAAGATGCCGATGATTGCGATAACGACGAGGAGTTCGACGAGAGTAAAACCGTTGCTACCCCCCCCGTTGTTATTTCTGGAATATTTGCTCATTTCAAATTCCTTGTAAAACAAATATGTTCTGATTAATCGGCGCGTCGTTCGACGCCGCGCCCAATTATACAAAAAGACGCGTAATTATAAGACGTTGTATAACTTTCGACAAGGGGGGCGTTTTTTTATCTTTCAAAGGCGTCTCCTTGTAGGCGGAAAAATTATACGTCCGTGTTCCGAGCAACGCGTCCTTCTTTTAATCGGCAAGAAGTCTCGTTCCTTGAGGGCGTATTTGTTCAAAATGGTAAAAGACCCCAAAAATAGTAAACTAGCGCCGCGAGGGTTTCCGATAAACAGTCAAGTCGATTATGTCGAGCGTCGTCGCGTGGAACGCGTCGTCGCCTGCGACTTGCGTTTTGAGGAGGACGCCGGATATTTTCCAAAAAGACGCAAGTATTGCGGTTGAAAAATACGATATAAGCACAAACGCGAATTCGGTTGGACGAGCCGGATTCATAACGGCAAGGATTGGCGGGGAAAGTTTGCTCTGCGCTCCTGAACGTCGGCGTTTGAACTCGTCGTTTGGCGAAGTTCCAGCGTCGCGAGCGTTCGCGATATTGATTCGGTCGGTTTCTTGCACTAGGCGTTACAAGAGCGTCGCGCGAGAGAAAAAACGGAGTTTGGAACAAGGCGTCGTTCTTAGCGCGCAACTGGCGTCGCAATTTAACGACAGTCGGAAAATTGCCCCAAGTTGTTCATTCTTGAAAATCATTCGTCAAGGAAGTTAGAGATGAAAAAAATGAATTTCAGAATTGTCGCGTGTCTAACGTTGTTAGCGGCGGCTCTGTCGAGCGGTTGTTTTGGCCTCAGCGGAGGACTGTCGCTCGGTATTTTAGGCGCTCCGATTCCGGTGAGTCCGTATTTCCAGGGCGCCTACGAAGATATGGCGTTTGAACAAGATCGTTACGGACAAGTTCCGATTCTTGCTCCGATCGTCGAGGGCGTGCCCGAGGGATTGGACGCTCCGTCCGACGACGAAGTCGTCCGTTTGCTCGAGAAAGCGAAACCGAACGACGGCGGCGTTCCGTTCCTTGAAACGCGTTACCGAAACAACGTTAAAATTAAGAAGGAACTCGTTGCCGATTACGTCGATCCTCCGAAGTTCTTCCCGATGGTCGGAGCCGTGCAAGTTCACCACGTTCACTACAAGTGCACCGTTTACTTCGAACAAAAAGTTCGCGTCGGCTGGCCTATTCCTTACACGATCGACAAAAAAGACGCGCAAGAGGTCGTTTACATCGATAAAGACCACTTGCACGCCGTCGCGGGCGCGCAAGGCGCCGATATGGCTCAACCCGGTATGTAGTAGCGACGCGCCAAAGGGCGCTCTAGCCTAGACGACCGAATAAGACGGGCGATTCTTGACTGAATCGTCCGTTTTTTGTTTCTTGCTCCCTCGAACAAACGCGCTTGACGCGACGCTTCGAATTAAATAAAATCCGCCAAGTTTGCGTCGAAGTTCGTTTATCGCAAGAGCGCGTCGAAAGACGTCGCGACGGGAGCAATGTTTTATGCGCGGTTTAGGTTTGAAATTTTTTTTGCTCGTCGCGTTTTTGTTCTTTTTCGTTTTTGTCGATTCGATCGGCGCGCAAGGTTGGAAGTTGTTTTCACAACAAATCCGCGACGAAGCGCGGAAAGCGAAGGGACAAGACGACGGCGGGGAACTTTCGCAAGAAGGAAACGACGACTCGTTTGCGCCGCCGACTTTTGTCGACGTTACGAAGCAAGACTCGAATCCAAACGCGAATGGCGCGACGGAAAACGAGCCGCCGACTTTGGGGGACGGCGCTTCGTCCGTTCATACCGACGGACGGGATTTTTCCAGTTCGACGGCGTATGAAGACGCGACGACTCCCCCTATTCGAACGGACTTTGCGCCCAATCCGCCCTCTTATCGCGCCTTGCCCGAAGAAAAGAACGACGCGCGACTCAACGACGTCTGTTTTGTTTCGTCGGTTAAGGGCTGGGCTGTTGGCGATCGAGGCGTAATTTGGCAAACGGTCGACGGGGGCGCTACGTGGAATCTTGCGCAAACGCCGACCGACGCCAATTTATTTGCCGTTTCCTTTCTTGACGAAAATTTCGGTCTAGCGGTCGGAGGGCGTCTCCTTCCCACGTCGCGCGTCGGAGAAGGCGTGATTTTACGCACGATCGACGGGGGCGCTACGTGGGGCGAAATCGCGACCGCTTCTTTTCCTATCTTGCGCGACGTCAAAATACTCGACGCCTCTTCCGCTTGGCTTGCGGGCGATTCTTCGACTCTTTATCCTTCCGGTCTTTTTGTCAGCGTCGATTCCGGACTCGAATGGTCGTCGGTCGAGGGCGATCGTCGGGGAGGTTGGCGTTCGATTCTATTTGATCCGGACGCAAGAATAGGCGTCGGAACGACGACTGAAGGCGCGCTTCAAAGAGTCGACGGAACGCAAAGTGAAAAAAGCGCGCTATCCCTCGGAACGCGACGCGCGGTCGACTTGACGTTTGATTCCGTTTCTAATTCCGCGTGGCTAGTCGGCGAACAAGGTCTGATTTTGCGTTCGAACGATTTCGGCGCCAACTGGGCGCAAACGCCCGGCGGTCTGCCCGGCGACGCGCAAAATTATTTCGATTTAAATTCGATCGCTTCGTCTGAAGGGTTGGTCGGAGCGGTCGGCTCGCCCGGTTCTGTTTTTTTCTATTCTGAAGACGGGGGAAACGTTTGGAACGCGTCGCAAACCGGCGTCTATACCCCTTTGCGCAAAGTCGCGTTCGTCGACCGTACGAACGGTTGGTGCGTCGGCGATTTTGGCGTCATTCTTGCGACAAACGACGGCGGTCGTTCTTGGCGCGTTCAGCGAAGCGGGGGCGCGCGCGCGGCTATGCTCGGCGTTTTCGGTCGCGCGCGCGACGCGCCCTTGGAAGCGTTCGTTCAATTTGCCGGAGACGAAGGTTTTCTTTCCGAAGTCGTCTTGGTCGCTCGCGAATCGAACAAGGAGAATCTCGCGGACGAAACGACGCTAACGGATCGTCTCAACGAGGCGCTCGTCGAAGTCGGCGCTTCCGGTTTGACTCAAATTGGCGTCTTTATGCTAAATTCCGAAATTCAGCAAGACTCGATCGCGCAAATTTTAGAACGCTTTGACGCGGAAAACGACGGCGACGGTCTAGCTCGATTTCGAGAACGTCTTGTAAAAACACTTAGAACGTGGCGTCCGAGCGTACTCTTAACCGTCGATTCCGTCTTAGACGACGAACAGGGCGAGAAAAAAAAGAACGTCGACTTGCTAAAAGAAGGGAAGGCGCTTCAGTTGCTTGACGCGTTGGCGTCAAACGCCGAGGAACTTGACCGATCGTCGCGCGATCCCTTTCAAGAGTTGTTATTGAGGGAATTGCCGCGCGCGATTCAAGACGCCGCCGACCCGACCGCTTATCCCGAACATATGACGACGTGTCGGCTTGAGCCTTGGCGCGTCGTAAAAGTTTACCAAGTTTGTCGTAATAAAACGCAAGGGAATGCGAGCGTCGACGCCGATTATTTTTGTCCTTCGTTGGGACGACCCGTCGGAGAAATCGCCGGACGCGCAAGAGACTTGTTAGGGGACGGCACGAAGGCGCGAGGAGATACTCCGCTAAAATTGTTGTTCGATGCGACGAACGCGAAAAACGACGGGGGGAAACGCGTTTTCGCCGGAATCGACGCCAAACGCGGAAGCGATTCGCGACGCGCCTATTCCGGCGCGCTCGCCGCCTATGCGGACGCGTTGACGGCGCGCGCGGGCGAGAGGCGCCAAAAAATCGAAATCGCGTCTAAACTTGCGCGTCGCAGCGTCGAAAACGCGCAAAGCGCCGCGCTTGTCCTCGCACGTCTGCGCGCCGACGTGCAAAACGTTGATCCGCAGTTCGCCGTCGAATATTTGACGGCGGTAGGACGAGAATTCGCGTCGGTCGGGGCGTGGAGTTACGCCGAAGAGACCTTTTCGATCGTCGCGCAGGAATTGGCGCGCTATCCTGAAAGTCGCGAGGCGCTCGCTTGGCTGACCCAATATTATTCGAGCGGCGAAGTCTTGCGGCGCGAGCAAAGGCTTCGTGAAGGCGAAGGCGGCGTCGCGCCCGACGCGCGCGCGTCCGATTTGCGCGAATCGCGCTTGGCTAACGCGGAGAATCTTGGCGTGAAATTGCGCGAAGAGGCGCCGAACGCGTATATGACGCCGGAAATTCGTTTCCCTCTTGCGGCGGCAAGCGTCGCGCGCGGCGACCTTGAAAGCGCGTTAAAGTTCTATTGGACGCGCGCGCAGGCTTCGAAATACGACGTTTGGGGCGTTCGCGCCGCTACCGAATACTGGTTGCGCGCGCCTAAAGGGGATATTCGCGCCGTTGAAGATCGTTTTTGTCCCGTTTG
>JAZUGM010000316.1:0-3446 GCA_045641205.1 Thermoguttaceae bacterium | reverse complement strand
CCAACTCTTTCTCTTCGTCGACGCGCCCTACGGAAAACTTGTCGTCTTCCTTCATAAAATCCCCCCATTTCTTGCGATCGTTCGTAGAAAGCTATGAAAAACCAACGAACCAAGCTCTTCGTTCGTCGAAACGACGCGAATACGACGTTTTTGCATATGAAAAAAATTAATCGTTTGCAGGACGCCTTTTTACGACGATCGATCGGCGTTCGACCGTTTTCCGTAGTTTCCTTACCTGACGCGTTTACGCGCGTTGGCTTTTCGTAAACGACTACGCCCTTTTGAACGCATAAAAAGACTCGCGAATTTAAACGGCAATCTAAAAAATCCGCCGATCGTCAAGTTCAACGTCGAACGTCGCGAATAAATCGGGTAAATTCAATACGTTTTCCCAAGGACGCGCGCGCGTTAAAACTACAAAAGGAACGACCAAACGAACTTCTTGTCGCTATCTTTGAAAACGCTCCCTACGGCGTCAAGTATATTGTAAAACAAGCGCTAACGACGTCAATAGTTGAAAGACGACGTTGAGCGTTTGCGTCGATTTGCGTTCTAGTGGAACGACGACCGTCAGGGCGTCCTTCGAACCGTCTTTAAACGGAATCGAGAAGACGAAATCGCAAAGGCGCGAAGGCGCGAAACTTGCGCCCCAAAAAAATGAACGGTAGGTTTCGTCGAATAAGCGTCGAAATAGAGTCTTGCGCGATTTCCGAGAGATTTCGGCAACGCGGCGTTTACAAAAAACAAAAAACCGCCGTTTGAAGGCGGTTTTTTGTGAAACGTCGACTACTTTTCCGACGCAACGCGACGGTCGGCGTCGAATTCCCCGATAAAACGAAGAGAAATCCGCAGATTTCACGCGACGCCGCGATCGCGTTTTGTTCGATTAATTAGCGTTCGATTAATTAACGTCGTTGTTGTCCGGCGGTAGCATTGGCCGTGCGAGGCGCGGCGGCTCTAGGTTGAGCGGCGGCGGGTCTGGCGGCGGCGCCATTCGCGGCGTTCATCGCTTGACCGCCCAAATTGGCGAGAGGCGAGCCTCCTTCGCTTGCTTGACTGGGCGTTCCGACGGCGGCGGCAAGTTGTTGCTTGACAGCTTCGGTAATGTCGCATTCGGGACGATTCCAAACGATCGTGTTTTGGTCGGCTTCTTCGAGCGCCAAGACTTCTTCAGAAATATTGGAATTTTGAGGAGCGGAAATTTTTACCTTCGAGTGAACGATGATGATTCCGTTCTTAACGGCGACGGTTTGAATCGCAGTTTGCAAATCTTTATACGCTTTGAAAAGGAGTTGCGTGCGTTGAGCGACGACCTTTTGCGACGCCTCGTTCGCCTTGAATTCCGCGTCGCTAAATTCTTTGCGAATGCTGCCGATTTGTTCTTCAAATTCGGGCGTTCCGTATTTGAAATCGTACTTTTGTTGCATATCGGCGATTTTCTGATCCGCCTCTTGCTTCGCCTTCGCAAGCGCGACTTGTTCTTGTTGCAATTTTGCGTTCAGCGCGGGAATTTCTTCGGCGACGACGGGGTGATTTTGCAGAACGGCGCGCAAATCGACGACGCCGACCAACAAGGACTTATTGGCGGTCGCTCGAGGAGCGGACGCGGCTCCTTGAGCTTGATTGGCTTGTTGCGCTTGAACGGCGCCGACTGCCAGATACAACGAAGCGCAGATCAGAGCCAAAAAAAGACGTCGGACGTATTTCACTTTAAACTCTCCTTGAAACGCCAATACGGACGTTGAAGAAACGATTTTCGGGTCGACGTTAAACGCGACGCCGTTATTTTAAATTCTAATCGATTGTCGTTTTGACAAACGCCGCGCTTCGAAAACGAAGGGGAGACGCGCAACGACTTTTACTTTCCTTGCCGTCTACGCTGATATTGACGTTTTTTTCGATTTATGTAAAGACCGTTTCACTTCTTTTCGCCTTTCTCCAAAAAAATTTTAAAAAATTGACGTAAAAAGAGGAGGTCGTTCGCGAAAAAAAGCGCCGACGGCATAAAGTCGTCGAATTTCGTTCGGCGCTCCGACTGGTTCCCAAACCGACGATTTTAACCGAGTTTCCGCGTAATCAACGCGTTTACAACCCAAAATCAACGCCTTGGTTTGGGAGTTTCTAACCGAATACGCTAATATTACGTCGGCGCATCGTTCCAACGCAACCGCCGTAAGGAATTGCGGCGGCTTTCCATAAACGCTTACGCAAAAAGCAACGGGCGCCAATTTACCAATCCGTCAGTTCGGCGGTCGAACTGTTTTTACAACTTCCAAGATACGCGGCGGACGTAAAATCGCCGCTCGTTTGTATCAAGTCGGAGACCTCAAAAGAATAAACGTTATACGTCGGCGCGGAATACGATTCGCGCGGCTCTTCGAGTTGAATATGTCGTTCGTTCATTGCGAACCTCTTCTTTTTTTAGATATCTTGATTTACATTCTTAACATTAACGCGAAAACGTCGAACCATAAACGCTAGGGTCTTCCAATTCGACGAACGCGTCTTCAAACAGGTCGTCGACGTCCTCAAAAACGCCCGGAAGGACTTCCGTCTTTGCGACTGACGCGCCGATCATTCGCGTCGCAAACGCGTCGAAGTTTTCGCTCGCGCCGTCAAGATAGACGACCTTCAACGAAACGTCGAACGTTCCGTCTTGCGCGTAATAATGCGCCGCCATCCAAGACTGCGACAAATTCTCCAAGCGCGTCGTCGTTCCGTCGCCCCAAGAGATTTCCCAAACGGAAACCGCGCGACCGTCCTCTTTCGTCAAGTTGAAGTCGAACTTGACGCCTCGACCGTCGGCAATCGTCGTTTCGCGAACTTGGATCGACGCGCCGACGTCGACCGTCAGGACAAGGGCGTAAGTCGAACTCGTCTCGCCGGTCGCGTCGACGTATTGAATCAGCGCCTCGTGCGTTCCCGCGCCAAGTCCAAGTTGTTCCGGCGTGACGCCGGTCGCGTCAAACGTCGTCGCGACGTCTTCGACCGTAATCGTCGCAAAGGTCGCATTAGGCGCGAACATCGACGGAAGCAACGCCGACTTCAAATTCGGAAGACTCTCGCGTAAAACCTTCAACGTCGCGTATTCGGGCGCGCCTTTGAGATCGAACAATTCGGGCGCCGCGTTCTCCAATTTCTTTGGATCGATCGCGACGCACTTTCCGATATCCGCTTCGTTGTCCTCTTCCCACGTAAAGCTCGCGCCGCTTATGGTCGTCGCCGCCCCCGACGCGATCGCGCCGCCAACCCCGGTTTTCGATTCGAGAACCTCCGATTTATCGTCGACGTAAACGCCGTTCGCCTTGTTCGAATTAAACGTAAAGACGCCCGAAAGATTCAGCGCGCCGTCGCAAGCGTCGATCGCGCCGCCGGATTGCGCGGCCACGTTGCCAACAAAGTTATATTTTCCGTCAGCATTGAACGTCAGTTCGGCGACCGAGAAG
>JAZUGM010000315.1:0-35812 GCA_045641205.1 Thermoguttaceae bacterium | reverse complement strand
AACGCTTTCGAAAATTGAGTCCGACCTATGAAAAGTCAACAACTTCCTTCGAGGCGTTATTGAAATTGGCGGCTGCTATGATCACTCTTAACAAAGTTGTGGATATTTACTCATAAAGTTATTTTCGGATAAGCCCTTAGTGGCGCGATATTTAGGGGCGGCTTTGATATTTAGGCGTTCCGTATCGATCGAACGGTTCATCTAAACGGAAAACCTTCTCGTTTGTGAAGCGGAACCAATTTGGGCGGCAACTCAACTCCGCCGGAACGAAGCCAATCGGAACGTTCGGCGTCGGTCGCATAATACGTTAACCAAATGAAATCGTAACTACAACGTTTGGCTACGCCGTCCTTTTCTAAGTAGTAACCGAAATCCCAATACGTAGGCTTTCCATGCGGAAGGTATTTCACGGGACACGGCAAAACTTCGCTTACCAACAACCCATATAGGCAACGATCAGAAAGATGATCCGTATGAAGCAACGTCTGATTCACTTCGCGTAGTCGGGAACAGATTTCAAACAACGCTAAGGACGCTTCCTGATCGGAAACCTTTTTGAGATCGTCGAACTTTGCAACAGGGGCGATCCATTCGTTTATTGGTCTGAGCGGGGAACTTTCCCATTCCAACAATTCTCTTAGATACTGGTTTTCCTGAGCGCAGGTCCATTTACGGCGCATCAGGCGACACAAAACCAGCGAATCGTCGGCATAGTCGACCAGATCCTGAAGCAAATAGTAATTTTCAACCAGAACGTCCGCGTTAGATTCGCCGTCAGAAGCGCGCGACATACAATCCTGTTCTTTTTTACAGGAAAAGTCGTTGACGTCGCTAAAAAATGAGTTTCGGTCGTTGCCGGAAATAAAACCGCAGTCGTCGCTCATATCGATCCCCTAACTCCAAACGCGCGAACAGTCGGACAATATTCCGGCTAATACGACGCAAACAACGACGCAAGGCTTTTAAGTAATCGCCGAAACGAAAACCCCTAATGCGCCGCAACAAGAACGCCACGTAGCCCGAGAACCAAAACTCCCGGTCGACGTTAAAGAGGAAGGACGGGGAAACGTCGCAAAGACAGACCAACCGCAAACAAAGACGTAAAAGACGACTCTATTTGACAACGCAATCTATTTAAAGCGACGCCGACAAAGAGAAGTCCCAGGGGGGGATTGGGACGCGTCAACGCATATACCGCGTTGATTCGTCTTTGTCAAATCGCGTCTTTCAACTCTATAAAATATACCATAGAAACGAGAGTCTTTCCAGCGATTAGAAATAGAAAAAGACCGCTTATCAAAAAATTTTTTCTTCCTTCGTTATCATATAACAAAAATTCGACTCAACTAAACCGACCGTATATTTGCCGTCAAAGAGTCGTTTCAATTTCTTCGAAATAATCGTTTCGAACGTCCCTATTTTTTCTCGATTCGGACTATTTTTAAACCCTGCGAGCGACAGAACTCTGATAATTCGCGAAAAGCGTCTTCGCCGCCAGATTCCACTTCCGCTTTTACGAAAGGCGCCCAATAGGAGTCGCGACCGGCAAGACCCCAAGATTTAATACAGAGAGCGACGGCGTCTAGCAATTCGGCGCGTAGTTCGTCTTGACTCTTTGAGCCGTCGCGCGATACGGTTATTTCATAACGCAAACCGGGCTGTTTAGGAAAAACGTAACTGGAATTTGAGCACAACGTCAGTATTCCTCGTTCGTTGCCCGTCGCTCCTTTTCGTTCTTTGGAAAGACTAATCGCCTCTTTGGGCATATCGGACGTCGGTTTCTTTTCGACGGGCGCGATTCGAGTCGATCCTTGAGGCGGCGCCAGTTCTCCTTCTGTTGAATCGCCCGTCGCTCCGGCGGCGTAGGACGTGTTGCCAAGCGTTTCACGAGCCGCGACGTTTGCGGCGGAATCCGTCGTCGTAGGCGTCGTCTCCATAAAAGCCGACAAATAAGCGGGCGTCTCTTCCGACGCTCCGACGTTGGGAACGTACCGAGGCTTTCCCGATTCCGAAAGCTCGTCGTTCTTCAAATTGCCGGAGGCGTAAGTCGGATTTTGAACGTTGGGCGATTCGTCGTCGACGACGTTGAATCCGTTCTTACCGTTAGACTTGTCGTCGCCGTCGGAGACGGACGCGTCCGTCGGCTGGTCGACGACGTATTGGGAAAACGAGCCGGAATAAGCCGCGCTTGCGAACGTTCCAAGGGTCGGCGAAACGTTGGGCGGCGACGAAGACGCAATAGATGCGGACGCGCGCGTTCCAAGCGGCGAACGCGCGTAATCGTTTTCGAAAGAATTTGCCGTCTGCGCCGAAGAATCGTCGGCGCCGGTTCCTCTATTGAGAGCGTTTTCCTCTTCGTTTGAAACAAGCGTCGCGCGCGCGGCGTCTAAACGAACGTTGGAACCTAGCCGCGAACTCAATTCCGATCCTTGCGCCGACGAAGACGAACGGTCGCCTGCGCCGTAGGCGTTTCGAATTTGAGCCGCCGCCAATATTTGGGTAAGTTGCGCGGAAAGACGCGCTCGCGCGAAATCCGCTTGACGCGTCGCAAGTTCTTTCAACGTAGGATCGACGTCGGGATAAACGATCTTTTGATCGTCTTCGACAAATTCGTAGCCGTAGACGTCGCCCCAAGACGCAAGCGCCGCTATCGCCGGATAAAAATATTCCGCTCCTCCGGGTCGCACCACGATTAACGGATACGGTTCGATTACGTCTCCGTCGACGGTCTTCTGTCCCCCGGTTGCGAGATAGTGTTGCGAAACGGCGCGTAAAGCCGAATCAAACGGATTGCCGGGGTACCGCGCCAACAGAAAATCGCGATCGTCAAATCGGATTTCTTCGGGCTGAATAAAAACGCCTCGCTCGTTGCATTCGACAAAAATGGGGCGTCGAAAAGTTCCTTTTTTACCTTGATACGGGACGATGGCGTAAGAACGTTTAAGATTGGCGTTTTTCTCACGCAACGAGAGCGCCTCTTCTTGAAGACGTTCTATTTCTACGTCGAGTTCCGATATTTGTTTTTGAAGTTCGTCGTTGTCTTCGACTTTATCGGACTCGTTTGACGCGGTTAACGCCTCGTATTTACGACGCGCCACTTCAGATTCGGAACGTAAACGGGCAAGAGCGGCTTCGACGTCCGCTAAACGCGCTCGATCCTCTTCCAAACTTTGCGACGTGCGTTCGCGGACGTTGCGCAATTCTTCAAGAAACCATTCGAGCGATTCTTGTTCGCTCGTTATTTCGTCGAGAGAAAGCGCTCCGACGCGCGTCAACGCGCGCGCGTAGGCGTCCTCTTCTGCCGTCGCGGGCGTTGAAGGCGTCAAATCGTCGTTTAAAACCGATTTCAAGGACTCCGCATCGATAATTGCGCCCGACGGAACCCCGTCGACCTTTCCAAGTTGCGGATCAAACTGCGGCGCGTTCGCGGCGTCTTCTTCTTTCTCGATCGTCGCCTCGTTCGATGAATTTTGGGCGACAAGCACAAAAATCATCGCAAGCGTTCCCATCGTGCATAGGAGAACCGCTAGAAAAGGGAAGAGCGAAAACGCCTCTTCGGAGGAACGAACGCGATGAGACATAGGAAAGGTAAAATCAAATTGAAAGGAAAACTGTTAGACGTCAAACGTGGAAAATATAAAACGCTCTTTACGCCGAACGTTTTTTTCCTAGCGTTTGACGCGTTCGTTCGGATTTGGGACGACCCGAAGACGCTTGGTCGGCTTCTTGAAGGATCGGCATAGTTGGAACGGACGACTCCCCCTTGGCGTCCTCGAGCGTCGACGCGTCAAAATTGTGAAATACTAGCGGCGTTGATTTTACTTCGCGGACGTTCTGAAGGTCTTCCGACCGCGACTCGCTTGAAGAATCCTGCATAGCGGCGGAAGGAAACGTCGTTTCCGTCTTTTTTGACGTTAGACGTCGCGTTGCGTCGATCCCGCGCAAGGGAAGACCGGGCGACGCGGAAGGAACCGTCGACGCTAATTTCGCGTTCAGTAGACATACGGTCGCGGAAAGCGCGCTCAACGTTTTTTCAAATTCTCCGACTTCTCCTATTCTTTCAAGCGTTTCTGTAAGACGTTCTTCCAACGCTACGACGTCCGCAGTCGCGCGCAACGTCTCGCTCAACGCTTCCGTTTGACTCGCTATTCGCAACTCCAATGCGTCAAGTCGCACGGCGCTTTGCGCGGACGCTTCCAAAGCGGGCGCCAACGTCGTCTCGACGAACTTTTTTTGCGTTTGGACGAGCGCTTGCGTCCAAGAGACGCCCCCTTCGTCCAAGCGCTTGTTCAACGCTTCGCCCAGTCGTTCCGCCGTTTCTAAGGACGTCTTGGCGCTTTCTCGCGCCGCGTTAGACGTCGCGTCGATCCAAGCGTCCGCCTGCTTGCGTATCGTTTCTTCGAACGAATCGGCGATCGACTTTAAAAAACGACGCGTCGATTCGACTTCGTCCTGACGCGAGCCAAGTTCCGACTCCGCAATAAAACGTCCCCTCAACTCGGAATCGACCAGTTTAGAAACGCCGTTTGCCAATACGGCGTCTTGTTTGCGCGAGAAAAACTGGAGAAAGTAAAGGACAAAAACGAGCGAGAGCGCCAACGCCGTGGTGTCAAACGCCACTTTCAAACCTGCGGCCAACGTTTCGCCCGTCGATTCAAGTTGAGTGAGGTCTAAACTGCCAAGCGCCACGGTAATCCCCAAAACCGTGCCGAGAAAACCTAAAATGGGAATCGCCCAAATAAAAGTTCGAACAAGTCCGTATTCTCCGTCGCGACGCTCCCACGCGTCGTCGGCAAGCAAGCGCAACTCCTGATCCAAATCGTCGGGCGAGCCTCCGCGTTCCAAAAAGACAAGAGCGTCGTTGAGACGTTGCAAATATTCCGAATTACCCCGAACTTCGCGCGCTTTGGACGTCGTTTCAAGATAGTCGACGACCCTAGACGCCGATTCTTTTTCCTTGCGTTTGGGCGGAAACAACGCGCCTCGTTTAAGCGACGAACGTTCGCGTTGCGTATGCGCTAGTTTGAAGAGCAAGTCGAAAAGACCGATCCAAAACATCGCCGTCGTCGCGTATTCGACGGGGTGCCCTGCGCAGTATCGAACGATCGTTTCATTATGGATAAAGCCCGCGTTGATCGCGGAATAGAACAGGAACGTTGCGACAAATCCCCAAAGAACCGACGAACTTGCAAGGAAGGAGAATAAGTTTTTCATTTTGAAGTCGACGACGAGAATTACGACGGTAAATTAAACGGTATAAACAAAGGAAAAGACGCGTTAGAAATCGTACCAGAGTCCCGCGCCGATCTTACGTTGATAAGTCGTGTGGAACTGATAGAGATCGTCGCCGCCGACATAGAATTCCGCGCCTAAGCGCAACATCGAGTCGGACGCGCTACGCCATTGAAGCCCCGCTTGAGTCGCCCAATATCCGCCGAAGTCTCGTTCTTGAAACAAATGCCCGTGAGTCGCAAAAAAGGGATGCGAAAACCAATTGGATCTAGTCGGATCGAATTGAGGCGCGTATTCGAAACCGAATTGAATTTCGAGAGGGTCGGTCGTTTGACCTCGATGAAAGGCATAGTCGAACTCGGCGTATATTCGAACGTCGTCGACGGGCTTAAACGCTCCGCCCAACATAATCGCATCGCGCGAGTAATGCTTGCGAGGACGAAAATTATCCATAAGATAATTGTCGCCAAGGTGCGAACTTACGTGATAGTAACCCGTCTTGAATTGCCAACGACGCGTGCCGTAAACGATAGGAACGCCGGCGCGATAGTCCGTTCCCGCTAAATTACGATGACGTTCCCAGTCGAGTCGCAACAACGCCGCGCCTTCAAGTTCTATTTCCCAACCTTCTGGATTTATCGGATCAGTAGTTCCGAATCGAAAAATCGGCGCTCGACCTCCCAGCGTAATATCCCACAAAGTTCCATAGTCGGAGTCATACGTGATAATACTTTGCAAACGAGGATCTTTACGACTAGCAAGATAGGAGGGATACATAAGTCCTTGGGGCAAAATCTGCTTTTCCCAAGACGTCGACGACGAATCAGGTTCGATCCAGCGTTCGTAAAACGTATCGGCGTCTCGCGCGTTTGTTTCAACCGGCATGCCAAAGAGCCCCGTCGAGCCGTGCGAACGGCGAGTAGAACCGCGTCCTGACGACGCTTCGACCGTCGAGGGGATTGGAATTTCTCCCGTTTCAACTTGAGCCCCGTCCGTATAGCGACGTTTATAGACGTCTTCCGTCGTTGCATCTAAGTAGGCGTCGGAACCAATTCCAGACAATTCAGATTCAAAAACGGCATCCTGACCGCGAAGGGTTGCGAAAATTCCTAATCTTCTAGTTGGACGCGAAAACTGTTTATAACAATTAGCAACGTTGACGAACGATTCTTCGAATTTCGAATTATTCGCGTCGATTTCAAGTTTTTCTTCGAGTTTGTTTTGCGCGTCTTCGCCTATAACCGACGTTTCGACGCAGAGAATCGTCAAAACGACGACTAACGCGCTCATTACGACGCGCCAAATTGCGCTCGTCTGTTTGCGGTCGTTGAATAATAGCGCCAATAACCTCATTTGCTTGTCAAAACCCAATCTCTGTCAAGGTTTCTATTCAAGGCGAAAAACGCCTAACTTTAACTTGGTAGGTTATAACGAATATAACGAACAACGACAAGGGCAAATTTCAGCGCGGAAAACGAAGACGCGGAACGTTTAGAAGAATCGACGAAGATAGAACGCGCAGAACAAAGAGAAAACCGCGCGACCGTTCGAACGCGCGGCTTCATAAAGAAAGAAAAACAAACCGTTATTTAATAATCGTTTGCTCGCGTCCGGGACCGACGGAAACAATGGCGACGGGCTTGCCGACGACTTCAGACAGACGATCAAGATAATTCTTGGCGTTTTGCGGCAAATCGTCGTATTTCTTGACGGAGCTAATATCTTCCTTCCAGCCGGGCATAGACTCGTAAATCGGCTTGACGCGCGCAAGTTCGTCGACGTCGCTTGGGAAGCGCTCGATACGTTTTCCGTCGAGTTCGTAGGCGACGCAAAGTTTGATTTCGTCGAATCCGCTAAGCACGTCGAGCAACATTACCGACAGTTCCGTGACGCCGGCTAAACGCGACGTATAACGAACCGCGACCGCGTCGAACCAACCGCAACGACGCGGACGTCTTGTTACGGTGCCGTATTCGTTGCCTTGGTCGCGAATACGTTGACCGATTTCGTCGTGTAATTCCGTGGGAAACGGACCGCCGCCGACGCGAGTCGTATACGCCTTGATAATGCCGATAATACGCTTAATAAAGGTTGCGGGAAGACCCGAGCCGACGGTTACGCCAACTCCGGAACTGTTGCTGCTTGTCACGTAAGGGAACGTGCCGTAGTCGACGTCTAGCAACGAACCCTGAGCGCCTTCGAGCAAGACGTTTTTATCGGCGTCCACCGCGTCAAGCAGATAATTTACGACGTCGCCGACAAACGGCTTAAGGCGTTCGGCGTACCCGCCGTATTCCGCGATAATTTCTTCGGCGTCAAACGTTTTTACCGTCGCGCGAACCTCGGCGTCGCGCGCCATACCGGGCAAAGCCTGATTTTTCAGCGCGACGATCTTACGAATTTTTTCCGGGAAATCGGCGCGATACATATCTCCGACGCGCACGGCCGTCGAACGCCCAACTTTGTCGCGATAACAAGGTCCGATACCGCGCATCGTCGTGCCGATCGCTTCCGAACGAACGCCCGTATCGTTCATCAAACGATCTTCTTCTTTGTGCCACGGGAAGATGACGTGCGCGCGATCGCTAATGAAGAGATTCTTTTCAATTTCAACGCCCGATTCGCGCAGTCGATCGATTTCTCCGAGAATCGACGCCGGGTCGACGACGACTCCGCTAGCGACGACCGACCGAACGTTCGATCGGAAAATACCGCTTGGAATCAACGATAATTTATATTTCTTCCCGCCAAAAACCACCGTATGACCCGCGTTCGCGCCCCCTTGGTAGCGAACGACGATTTCGTTTTGTGCGGTCAACAAGTCGACGATCTTACCTTTTGCTTCGTCGCCCCATTGCAGTCCAATAACGCAAGTAGCCGGCATATCTCTTCCCTAGTTCTCTATCCGACGCGCAAGGCGCCGAAAACGATGTGTTATAACGTCGAACGTCCGTATCGACATTCAGGCGAAAAAGTCATTATAACGCTTCTTTGTTAGTGAAACACCCCCCCCGTCAAAAAGGATTTTGTCTTAATTGCGAATAGTTGCGATATTGACTTTTTCACAACGACGGCAACCTGTCTTACTTTTGGGCGTTTTCTTTGCCCTTTCAAGCCAAGAACGTTTAATATGGAAATTTTTTAAAAATTTTTCCGTCTTTTTAACAAAATAACAAACGTTTCACGTATAATGGGGGAAATTTTATTGCACGACGCGTCGAATAACGCGGCGCGTTACTTGAATTGACTTTTTAGGAGAATCGTACTGATGAAATTCACATTACAAGCGGCGCTCGGCGTTTTGGCGTTATGCGCGTTCTTTGGTTCAAGCGACTTGCTTAGTTCAAGCAAGGCGAATGCGCAATCGGTAGAATCGGATAAAATCGTCGCGTTGCCTGAAGGATTTGCCGACGATTTGGCGCCGAACGCCGTGCAAGACCAACGCGTTCGCCAATATCTTTACGCAAAACGCGTCGTTTGGACTTCCGACGAAGGCGTCGCTAATCCTGAATTGTTGCTCAAGCCCGTGCTGGGACAGACGTCGACTTCAGATATGTCGAACGAGAAAAAAGCCTGCGTTCTTACGAAGGGCGGCTCGATTTTGCTTGATTTCGGTTGCGAGATTCACGGTTCTTTCCGCGTGGAAGCGCGCCATTTGGAACCTGGTAAATCAAGCGACGGTCGAACCGTTAAACTGAGAATCCGATTCGGCGAATCGGTCGACGAAGCGAATGCGAACGTCGGCGAGAAAGGCGCCGTCAACGAACACTCGACGCGCGATCAAGTAATAGCCGTTCCGTGGTTGGGCGCGGTTGAATGCGGCGAGTCAGCGTTTCGATTTGTTCGAATCGATTTAGTCGACGACGACGCGAAAATTTTGTTCGATTCCGCGCGCGCTATTTTTATCTATCGCGACATGCCCCGACTCGGGCAATTTAAATCGTCCGACGAACGCCTGAACAAAGTTTGGGACGTTTGCGCGCGCACCGTTCATTTGACGATGCAACAATACGTTTTCGAAGGGGCGAAACGTGATCGTCTCGTTTGGTACGGCGATTTTACGCCTCAAACGATGACCGCTTTGCGCGTTTTCGGCGATCAAAAAGTGTTGCGCGACACGCTCGGATATTACGCGCGCGAAACGTGGACTTTGCCTCAATGGATGAACGGCATGCCGAATTATTCGCTTTGGTGGCTTATTTCGATCGGCGATTTGTATCGTCATACCGGCGATCCCGCGCTTGTCGCCGAACAATGGGATTACGTCAAAGGCTTGGTTCGTCAGCTTTTGCCTTGTATCGACGAAAACGGCAAAGCCGGTTTTGACGCGCCCTTCTTAGATTGGCCAACCCATAATAATCGACCGGCGGAAGACTCGGGCACGCATGCGACGTTTGCGCTTGGATTTGATCGCGTCGCGGAGATGGCGCGAGTCGTCGGTGATAAAGAAATGGAAGAATTGGCGCTCGCGACCGCCGCGAAAGTTCGTTCTTACAAACCTTCGAACGTCGGCAACAAACAAGCGGCGGCGCTCCTCGAACTTGCGGGCATAGAAAAAGAGGGCGAATCGAACGTCGCGACCGTCGCCGACGGCGGCGCGGCGCGTTTTTCGACGTTCTACGGCTACTATATGCTTGAAGCGCTTTCCAAGGGCGGCGAGAATCAAGTCGCGCTTGACGTTGTGCGCGATTACTGGGGAGCAATGATAGACGTCGGCGCGACGACCTTTTGGGAAGACTTCGATCTTGAATGGCTGAAAAACGCGGGTCGTATCGACGAAGCCACGCCCGAAGGACTCGAAAGTTTGCACGGAGATCGCGGCGCGTACTGTTACGTCGGCTTGCGCCATTCGCTTTGTCACGGTTGGGCTTCCGGACCTGCCGCGTGGATAAGCGCGAATATTCTCGGAGTTACGCCTATTGAGCCCGGATTCAAGAAAACGCGCGTCGCGCCCTTCTTGGGCGATCTCGACTGGGTCGAAGGTTCCGTTCCGACCCCTTACGGCTTGATCAAAGTACGTTGCGACAAACAAGCGGACGGCTCGATTAAGACGAACGTCGACGCTCCGAAAGAAATTGAAATCGAATTGGTCGATTGATTTTTCCTTTGAACTTTGCATAGAAGAACAAAACAGCTCGACGATTCCTTTTTGTCGAGCTGTTTTGCAACGTCGGAAGAACTTGGTTGCGTTAGAACGCGCCCGTTTTCTTTGTCCAAGCCTTGCGCAACGATTCGTCGACGTCGTCGTAATTGGCGAATACGTCGGTCAAAAACAAGGGTCCGTAAACGGACGTTTCAGCGTTTGCCGTCGTATTGGCTAAGGCGGCGAACGATTCTTCTAAATCGTCGAATTCTTCGAAAGCACGATCAAGAATCGAATCGGCGTCGGTCGTTTTCATTGTCGTCGGAACGGCGCTCGCTTTAGCGGGCGACGTGAAATTTCCCAATTCGAACGTCTCCAAGTTGGAACCTGAATCGTCCAGCAACGTGATTGCGATTTCGTAATTTACCGCTTTTTTCGACGGTTTATAATATTTGGCGATAAAGAAACCGCTTGCCGAGTCGTAAAGCGTCGACGTTCCGTCGCCCCAGTCGACGCGCCAATTTCGAACGACCGTCCGTCCGGCAAAATTGACGTTTATGCGAAACACGGCGACGTTGACGTCGACGCTTGGCAAGGCTTCGACGCTAAGCGACGGCGAAACTTCGCTGATTCGAACGCCGACGGTCGTTTTTTTCGTAACGCCGTCGTCGTCTACGTATTGCGCGGTAACGATCGAACTTCCCGACGTCAATCCATATTCGCTTGGATCGATCGTCGCGCCGTTTTTAAGTTCTTTGGTTACGCCGACGCCAAAATCCCAAAGGATTGTTTCGGCGGCGATCCCGTCAAGCCTCAAGCAAAGTCCCGAACCCGCGGTCGTTTCTAGCGTTGAAGTCGTTGAGATCGTTTTGCCTACGGCATAGCTCGAAATTCCCGAACCGTTGCCGGCGGCGACACGAACGCGCGTCAACGGTTGGGACGATTCAAAAGACGCGACGTTGGCGTTTGTTCTGGTAAGTTCCGTCCAATTCTTGCCGTCTTCAGAAACTTGTACGATAAAGTAAGACTCGTTTGACGACTTGTCGCTCCACAGGACGGTATACGTCGCGTTTTCTTTATCGTTATTTTTCAAAATACTGACGTCGCTAGGCGCCGTCGGAATCGTTGGAACGTAACGACTGGCGTAGGCGTATTGCGACGCGCCCGCTCGGTTTGTCGCGGAGACGCGCACAAAGTACGACGCGCCAAGCGCGACTTTAGAGAGCGTCGCCGAAGTCGCGTTGGCGGACGCTTTAGTCAACGTTTTCCATTCTTTTCCGTCGGTAGACGATTCGACGAGGTAATTATATTCGTTATCCGAACGATCGTTCCACGTTATGGCGATCGTTTTCTTTGACGCGTCGTAGGCGCCAAGGGTTAGATTTGTCGGCGTTTCGGGCGTCGATTCCAGCAAACGCTCATACGCGCCTAAATCGACCGTATCGCAAATAACGCGCGACGCGCCCAAACTGTCTTTCTCAAGCGTCTTTCCCTTAGGATCGAGCGCGTATTTGTTGAGCCCGACGTCAAGCGCTTGAGATTGGAACGCTAAAGTGTAATCGCCCGAATCGGCGTCCGTAAAGAGCGGTTTTGAAGGATCGTAAACGAGGTTTTGAGACGATTTCGTCCAATCCGCATACGTCGACAACACTTTGTAACCTTCCACCGTCGCGGAGGTTCCGTTCGTATAAATTGGGATGTTGGAACCAACGACGATCGAGTTATACAACTTAATGCCGCATTGCGCGTCGTAAAGATAAATCGCGTTGTTGGATTGACCGGCGATCGTGCAGTTGCGCATCGTCGTAAGCAACGTCTTAGATTTTCCGGCGTAGTATTGGAAAAACAACGCGTCGCCTATTCCCGTGTTCGTGCGATCGTTTAGTAGCGCGCAGTTAGAAAAATAGTGCTGATTTTGCCCGTGAAGGAAAACCGCGCCGCCGTAAGACGCCGCCGTATTGTCGCGAAATTCACAATTAACAAAGGAAGACGAACCGCCGTAGACATACGCGGCGCCGCCGTATGCGCCCGACGTCGATTTTGTGAAAACGGTCTGGGATACGGAAGCCGTTACTTCGGAAAATTCCACCGCTCCAGCGTATAAGCTAGCGCTGTTGCCGTCGAAGAAAGAATCTGATATTTCGACCGTTCCAAGGCTGAAATAAGCGGCGCCCGCGTACTGAGTCGCCGTGTTCTTAACGAAAGATGCGCCCGATATCGTCGTTTGTGAGTTGTGTGCGAGAATTGCGCCCGAAGAGACCGAAGAATTTTCATTGAAGGAACCGCCGGAAACTTTTAAAGAACCTTCGTAGAGGTAAATTGCTCCGCCGAGACCGCCTTGAGAATTTGACGATTTGGCAGCGTTTTTGCTAAAAACGCAGTTTTGTACAGTCAACGATCCCTCGTAACAGTAAATAGCGCCGCCGGCGAACGCTTGATTTGACTCAAATACGCAATCGACAAATTCCGCATAATTTTGCACGTAAACGGCGCCTCCGTATGCGTTCGTATCGTTTGAGGGAATTAACCCGGAGCCGTTGATTATCTTGAGTCCGACAAGCCTTACCGCCTTAGAGGAGGTTCCGCCTTCCAAACAAAACGCGTTTGACTTTCTTTTAGCGTTGATCGTAATACCGGGCGAGTTAGTTTCTTCGTCCCAAATTGTCGACGCGTCGATCGTAATCGCGCGTTGAACGTACAGATAGGAGGGATAGGAAGAGGACGACGAGAGTTCGATCGTTTTTCCTTTTAAGGAAGAGTCAAAAAGAATTGTGGAACCGTGCCCCGTCGTCCCCGCTTGTAAAATCGCTTCGCGCAACGACGTTACGCCGTCTTTGTCGCTTACGACGTCTTTGTTGGTCGTGACAAAAATTGCGTCTGATTCAAGCACGTAAAAAGTGCGTAAGAAGTAATTGTCGTTTTCGTTGTATTCGTCGACGGCGGAACCCGAATCTATAACAAGTCGCAACGTATGGGAACCGACGTCTAACTTGCCGAGTGAAATATTAGTTGAACCCGGTCCATACGACTTGTCGGCGACCAACGATTTGTACGAAAAGGTTTTGTACAGCGTTCCGTCAAGCCAGAGTTGACACGTAACCGTCTTATTGACCGCTTTGGTCGATTTAAACGCGAAATTGGCGTAAATATTCGAACCGCTTAGGAACGTGTCGGAATTTTTTGTCGACGACGCCGACGTCGTTAAGAGCAACGACGCGCCGTCGGAAACGACGCTAGGATACAGATTCGGCTTACCGTCCGTCGCGGAAGCGTATTTAGACGGACGTTGCGCTAAAAAGGTCGCTCCGGTGATTACCGCCGCCGCTGTCGTATTGCTGGTGTTGTATACATATCCGTCAAGAACATACGCGCCGCGATACGTTCCCTCGACGTTGCAGGACGCGTGCCATGCGAGAGGCATAAATCTCATTAGACGTTCTTCCGACTGATAGTCGTCGGAATCTGTAAAATAGAGCCCCGTATAAAAACCATAGTCGTTTGGACGTTTTGACGAGTCGTAGGAATACCCCCAGACGGCGATCGAGTGCGCGTTTTCATTGACGCCCGTCGTTTTGTTGTACCATTCGACGCTGAGGCTGATTCCGTAACCGCTTTGCAACTTGTCGGCCAGTTCGCTTGTTTTACTTGGCGACGTAGTAAAATTGGAATGAGAAACGTAAGCGTCGACGGATTCGCCTTCGCTTTTGAGCGCCTGTTGATAGTATCCGCCGCCCGACGAAGGCTTGGACCACGTGTCGTCCAAATTTGTCGGGTACTCCCCTGTAAGGAACCACTTCGTCCCGTAATAGGAACTTCCGGCTTTATCGGAAAAATTATTGACAAAAACGCTTTCGAAAAGATTTTGTTCGTCGGTGAAAGGCGTGATTTGTCCCCAGCCCGTATACCAAAGAATATTAGCGGCGGCCGCCGCCCAGCAAATGTGTTCGTCGTTGTCAAGAGCGCGAGTTTTATCGGCATCGTAATAGTTGTTGGTAATAAACCATTGTTCGGTCGACGCCGTCGCGAGCGCTAGAGCTTGAGTTTGGTCGAGCCCCGTCAAAAAGACTCGTTCTCCGCCTTCTCTTTCGTAATCGACCGACCACGCGGCGTTTTCCGAGGACGTGCCGAGCGTTTGGCAAATGAAAGCGACTTGATCCGTTTGTAAACCGACGGCGGAAGATTCGATAGCTTCGACTCCAAGTTCCACCACAAGTAAGCCGCCAAGTTGAAAATCCCCATGAACGACGTTGAACGCGCCGTCGACCGAACTGGAAACGATGGAAGAAACGCCGGAACCTCCGTAAGAAACAAGAGATATTGATCCAAAAGCGTCGGAGTCTACGTCGACGACTACGGACGTTGAACCGACGTCAAAAACGGATCCCGCAACTTCCGACCTTAGTACGATCAAATCGTCGGCGTTCGTTTCGCTTGCGCGCGCGATGGCTTGTTGCAAAGTTTCGTTGGTAAAGTCTTGAGCGTTAATCTCGATTATGTTGATTTCCTCAAACGTCTCGGGCAAATTTAAAGTCGGATAACTTTCTCGTATGATCGCGTAATCGCTTGGCGCGACGCTTAACAATTCGCGCGTTTCCAACGATTCAAAACGCAAGTTGCGAACGCGAACAGACGACGATTTAGTTTTTTTTGAGTTTGAGAACACAGGGCGATTCCTCGTTAAATTTCAAATTGAATAGTAAAACCGAGCGCGATTTCAAAAGCGTCGCGCTCGATGTTAGATAAGCGTTTGAGGACGGAACGAGTCTTAGTAAAGGTAGTTTGCCAGCTTAGCGTCTTCCAGCTCCGTAAGAACCTTGTAGATCGTGTCGATCGGTATGCCGACGCGATTGTCAAGTATGAATCTTATGACGTCGTAATCGTTGGACGCTTCTTCGACGGCGTCGCGCAACTCTTCGAGTTGCAACGTTTTTTCATTGGAACCGTCGTTCCAGATAAATTCGCTTGTTGCGGTCGTTTTGATAGTAACGGTTAATTGCTTTTCATTTTGCGCCGCTTTAATCGCGTCAGTCAGAAGAACCGACTTGCCTTTTTCTTTACGACTCATATCGGCCGCGGTCATAAAGGCGAAAATATTGATCGTTTCCAGTTCGTCCACGGGCGAGACGCCCGACTCGAAAAACTTGCAGATTTCAACCAACAAAGGCTCGTAGCCTTCGTAATCGCCGACGTTTTCGACGCCTTTCTCGCCGAACGCTTTTACGCCGTAAGGCGCGGAACCCTTTCGAATGCCGCGAAACGTTCCGATTTTCTTGTTTTTCCAGACTCCGACGACGACGTCGGCGTTAGGCGTGTTTGTGCGCGAAACGGAAAGACAATCGGGACCCATTACCGTGAACAGCGATTCGACGCCGTGAACGCCGTACCAATAGAGCGACGGATGCTTGGGGTTGATCGAACAAGGACTTGTCGCGTCGGCTCCGTAAATTTCTCCGATCGGACTGGCGTTGCGCAACTGTTGATACGCTTTGACGTACCGCAACGAAGACGCGGAAAAGACGGGAACGTTCGCTTCTTTGGCGAGTTTGAAAATATCCAAGACGTCGCGCAAAGAACCGCCCATCGGTTTATCGATATAGACGGGTTTTTTAGCCGCTATGACCGGCTTGACTTGTTCCAAGTGCAAACGACCGTCAACGCTTTCAAGTAGGACTCCGTCGACGCCTTCAAGAAGTTCGTCGATCGTCGCGCAAACTTTAAGTCCCGCGTCGGCGCATTGTTGCGTAAATCCTTCGACTCGATCCCAACTGTCGGGATTATCCGGCGTTCCGCCCGGATAAACGGAAACGACTTCGAATTTTTGGAATATTTCGGCGCCGTTTGGATCGTTGAGCGTTTTAACGAACGCCGGGACGTGCGAGGTCGTCGCGCCAATGATTCCAAGTTTAAACGTTCCGTCGGTTCCGAAGGAAGCCGCGCACGTCAGCACGACTGATAAAAACGAAATCGCGCAAAGAATACGTTTCATAAGTTTCTCCTATGGGCTATAAGAACGTTTCAAAAACGTTCTTGGGTTAATTTCAATTATACGGTTTTTTTAAATTATTTTCAACTTCTATATGAAAGTCTTCTCTTTTTTAAGAATTAACCCCAACGCAGTCCAAGCGGCAACGTTTCGCCGAAAATCTGGTCTGACGACGCTTCCCATTGGTTTACGGCTCGACGTTCTATCGACGTCAATTTCGTCTCGGACACGTCTTTTTTCAAGAGGAAGGCGGCGACTTTTTCACGCGTCTCGGACGAAACGTCAAGAGAGGGATCGACGCTTTGACGAACTAGTTGGATCAATGCGAAAAGTTCAGAAGAGCTTAGAGCGGCGGCGGATTCTTCTAAAAGCGCGTTAAGAAGACAATTCGCCCAACGATTTGCCGTTTGACTTGGCAAAATTCTATCGATCGGCGCCTTAAACATCGTTCTTGCGCCTAAACGTCCAAGCGTCCAGAGAAGCGAGTCGCGAATTGGACGAACTTTCTTTTTACCTAGGACGTCAAGTATGAAGTCGCCGAGTTCTTCTTTAATTTCGGGCGCCAGTAATTCCAACGCGCCAAGAAGACGCCAAATTTCCGCGCCTTCTTGGGACGTCAAATCTAAATCGGCGCCTCGACCTCGACCTTCGCAAAGTTGACGACGCAACGCGCGAACGTTGCCTAACAACGGCTCCGCTAGAGTCGCTTGACGACCGCTCGAAAGTCCGGATGCGACGCGACGCCATAAAATCCAGTATTGAGTCCTACATTCGGGCGTTTGAAAAGTCAGACGACCTCCGACTTGCTTCCAAACTTGTTCGACGCGCCAGTCGTCCGTCGCGGCGCCAAAACCCGGACGAAGCGCAAAACCAAGCCAATTAAGCCAGCGCGCCTCGACCGGCGCCGAACGACGCCTACTTTCAACAAATTCTAACGACGTTTCGGCAAGACGACGCAACGTCGGTATGGGAATTTCGTTTTTAGAAAGTCCCAACGCTTTGCCGACCCGATGAAAAAGTTCGCCGGGCTTGACGCGTTCTATCGGAATAGAGGCGTCGGCGTTATAGGATTCCAGTTCGGCGTCCGTCGCAAAAACGCCCGTTAATTCCCGACGCGCCGACTCAAAAAGCGACTCGTCTACGACGCCCTCGCGTTCGCCCTTGTTCTCGCTTGCTTCCCAATCGGACTGCGTCGCGCCCCTTGCGTCGAATTGTAGGATCCAACGAGACGCGCGCGCGCGTTTAGGCGCGTCTTCTGGAAGCGATTCTTGTAAAAAAAGTTCGATCGTTCCAATTTCCGTCGGGCGAGCGACGAGGCGCGCGCGAATCGAGCCCGATGCTTTTTTACTATGCGAACGCGTTTTCAAAGACGTCTGAATAGGCGATAATTCACGTGTTTCGTTCGGATCTATTTCGATCAAATCGCCCGGCGCGTCGGTTGTGCGAACGCTTGATACGAAAATGGGGAAGGATACGGGACGGTCGATCGTAAGTTCAAAAACTTGAGGTAAAGACGTTTGATCGCCCGGTTCGTTTTGCGCGGCAAGCAAACAGACTCCTTTGCGTTTGCACGACGTTTGGGAGTCTGCTTGATTTAAAGCGACTTCGACGTAATAGGAACGCGCCAGAGACGCTCCGATACGCGTTCCAAGACCGCGAAGAACAAGACCGTAATACGCCGCGCCGCGCGCTACGGCAAGATAAAGATTGGAATTTTCTAGCACGACGGGCTTCCAATTCCTCTCTTTACCGTCGAACCAATCTACTAACGATTCGACGATTCGCGAACGGAGTTGAGGAGATTCGAAAGCGCCTCCGTTGAACAAAACGACTTCAGGACGCGCGGAATTACGACCGTTGAAATTAGTTTCGAGAACGTCTTGAAGCGTGGACGGATCGTCGATGCTTGCGTCTTGAATATTGTATTGGAGCGTTCGTAGAACCGATTTGCCCGAGTCGCGATGCGCGTATAGGAAATTGGCAAGATGCTTGGTGATTGCAGGATCGGAAGCGTAAGGCAGTTGAATCTCGCGAAGCCCGGTTCGGCGCCTTGCAAGTTGCGCGTCGAATGGGACGCGCGGGAAAAAACCGTCTAATAAAATTCGTTCCACGTCTGCTCGTTCGACTGAAACGACAAGACTTCCGCCTACTAACTTTGAACCTTTTCCTTTAAGAGTCGCCTTATAAGAGGTCTTATCCGACGCGGCGTCGCTTAGGAAATATTCCTTTATTTCTCGGCTTTCTTTGAGAAGAATCGCGCGTTCTTGCGAGTCAAGGGGAACATTGCGCTTTTCCAAAAACTTTGTTTCCAAGAACTGAAAAAGAGCCAAATCAAGATTGTCGCCGCCCAAAACTAGGTGATCGCCTACCGCGACGCGATAAAATTGGACGCGGCTGTTATTCGAGTATTTAGACGACGCCGACGTAGGCGAAGAATAGGGACGTTCCAAAGCGTATATCAACGCGAAGTCGGTCGTCCCGCCTCCCACGTCGCATACGAGTACTTTGTCGCCTGGAGAAACTTGTTGAGTCCAGTCGTCGGGATGGCGCGCAAGCCACGAATAAAAAGCCGCTTGAGGTTCTTCAAGAAGCGCGACGCGAGGAAGACCGGCTAACTTTGCCGCGTTGAGCGTGAGAACGCGCGCCGTCTCGTCAAAGGAAGCCGGTATCGTCAATACTACGCTTTGATTTTCCAAAGGATAATCGGGATGTTTAACGTTCCAAGCCGAGCGTAGAGCCCTCAAATAAAAGGAACTGATTTCAACCGGCGACCAACGAGGGAGTGAATTTGCTCTATCGTCGTTATTACGAGACGAGACTTCGCCGGAATTCCAAGGGAGTATCTTAGCGGTACGATCTACGCGCTGATGACAAAGCCAAGATTTAGCGGAAGAAACGTAGGAATCAGGCTCGCTTTCTCCATAATCTCGCGCTAAAGTTCCTACTACTCCAAATTTACCGTCGGTTTGTTGCGTTTTGTTTCGTCGTTTGACCGAAAAATCTGAAAGCGGACTATGAACGACAGAATCATACGGGAGAACAGGCGCTTTGGGAAAGCGCGCAAAAAAAGAGGGAAGCGTTTCGCGTTCTTCAACTTCGTTAGGAGATATGGCTTGAGGAATTAGAAACGTGTGGATAAGAGAACTGGATACGTTAGAACGATCTTCGTTGATTTCCATAAGATCGATATAACACATAGCGCAATTCGTGGTGCCTAAATCTATTCCGACGACAAAACGCGCGTCAGTCAAATCGTAGGAAGAATCGGACGGAAGAGGAGTGAAAGAATCGTTTTTGAATGAAGTCATCGTAAAGTAAATAAAGTTGAAAGGGGAAAATAACGAAAACGCCTTTATTATAATAACGGACGGCGTGAAATAAAAAAGGCGTTGAGAGCGTAAAATAAGAAAGAAGGTTATTATAACGTAAAAATAAACAAGAAAAGGAAAAATAAGAACTCAACGTAAAAAAATCGCATAGAAGTTGTAATTCGTTAAAATTCGAAAAAAAATCAAAAAACATATTGTAAAAAAAAAGAAGAGCGTTATCATATCGCAACACAAGGCGGCGAGAGGCGAGAGCGAAGCCAAGGGAAATAAAACGAAAAATTTCTTAAAACGCTCTTGACTGGAAACCTGAAAGCGCTACAATGAGACGAAACGCGCTTGCCAGTTATATGAGGCTAGCGTAGCTCAATCGGCAGAGCAGTTGATTTGTAATCAACAGGTTGGGAGTTCGATTCTCCCCGCTAGCTCTTCCAAGGAAAACGAGCCCTAAAAGTCAGTAATGATATTTGGGGGTTTTCCCGAGTGGTCAAAGGGGACAGACTGTAAATCTGCTAGCTGTGCTTTCGGAGGTTCGAATCCTTCAACCCCCACTCGAAAGATACAAGGGCGTCCTAGGAAGAGCGTTTTATTGGGGGTTTTCCCGAGTGGTCAAAGGGGACAGACTGTAAATCTGCTAGCTGTGCTTTCGGAGGTTCGAATCCTTCAACCCCCACTCGATTTTTTTAACATACTGCGGGTGTAGCTCAATGGTAGAGCGACAGCCTTCCAAGCTGACGACGAGGGTTCGATTCCCTTCACCCGCTTCGCGATCTAGTCGCATTTGACGACGGACGGCGTTAATCGTCGGCGGAATTTGGGGCTTCGCTCCATCGGCGATTCTTGCGTTTCGGTCAAGTCCTATGTTTGCTACCGTAGCTCAGTCGGTAGAGCGCGTCCTTGGTAAGGACGAGGTCATGAGTTCAAATCTCATCGGTAGCTTTTGTTGGAGGGCTTGCGCGAAGACGCGTCGCTTTTTGAACCGTATGACGCCCCGTTTCCCATTGTATGGAGATACTTAATATGGCGAAGGAAACTTTTCAACGAACTAAGCCGCACGTTAACGTCGGCACCATCGGGCACATTGACCACGGTAAGACTACCTTGACGAGCGCGATCTTGGCCGTTCAAGCTCAAAAAGGTTTGGCTCAAATCAAGTCTTATGCCGATATCGCCAAGGGCGGTACTGTCCGCGACGCCACCAAAACCGTTACTATCGCGGTCGCCCACGTCGAGTATGAAACCGAGAAACGCCACTACGCGCATATTGACTGCCCCGGACACGCCGACTTCATCAAGAATATGATCACCGGCGCGGCTCAGATGGACGGAGCTATTTTGGTTGTTTCCGCCGTCGACGGTCCTATGCCTCAAACTGCCGAACACGTTCTTCTTGCTCGTCAGGTCAACGTTCCTAAGTTGGTGGTCTTCCTCAACAAGTGCGATCTGGTCGACGACGAAGAGTTGCTCGAATTGGTCGAACTCGAAGTTCGTGATTTGCTCAGCAAGTATGATTTTGACGGCGATAATGTCACCGTTATCCGCGGCGCCGCTCTTCCCGCGCAACAGAATCCTGCCGATCCTGCCGCCGCTAAGTGCATTGACGAATTGATGAACGCGATCGACAACGATATTCCTGAGCCTGAACGCGATATTGACAAGCCCTTCTTGATGGCCGTTGAAGACGTTTTCTCGATCGAAGGTCGTGGAACGGTTGCTACCGGACGTGTTGAGCGCGGTATTGTCAAGGTCGGCGACGAAGTTGAAATCGTCGGTTTGACCGAATCTCGTAAGACCGTTTGCACGGGCGTTGAAATGTTCAAGAAGTCTCTTGACCAAGGTCAAGCGGGTGATAACGTCGGTCTTCTTCTCCGCGGTATCAAGCGTGAAGAAATTCAACGCGGTCAGTGCATTGCTAAGCCCGCTACGATTACGCCTCATATGGATTTCGAAGGCGACGTCTACATCTTGTCGAAGGAAGAAGGCGGTCGATCCACTCCCTTTATGTCTGGTTATCGTCCTCAGTTCTATTTCAGAACGACCGACGTTACCGGTACGATCAAGTTGCCCGAGGGCGTTCAAATGTGTATGCCCGGCGACCACGTGAAGATGTCCGTCGAATTGATCAACCCGATCGCTATGGAACAAAACGTTCGTTTTGCTATCCGTGAAGGCGGTAAGACGGTTGGTTCTGGCGTCGTTACCAAGATTACGAAGTAGTTTTTGAAATAGGCGACGTATTTGATTGTATCGATTGCGTCGCTTTGTAGGGGAGTCGTCCAATTGGTAGGGCACCGGTCTCCAAAACCGGCTGTTGGGAGTTCGAGTCTCTTCTCCCCTGTTTTTGACGAGCGTTTTGAACGCTCGAGCGTCTTGGCGACTTGGCTGAACGTGAACGTCGCGTGATTTGTGGGAGCGTGAACGAACTCCCAAGTTTAGGTGCGCGCTCGATAGATAGGTTTCGTAGCGCGCTTTTTTTTTGCGCAAATGAAATTGAACCGATCTTGTAAACGTTTGATTTGAATCCGTTAGATCCAGGTCGGCGTTTACGTTGGCTAAATATAAAAGGACTGATAAAATGACTGGCTATTTCAAGGAACTTGCGTCTGCAAAGATTTATAAAGGTGCGCAGGGGCGCGTTGCCCGTCGACTGACCCTTATTGGCTTGGCTCTTGTCTTTTTGTTGGGCGCTTATAGTATGTTTAGTTCGGCCGCTCTCGGTTCCAAAGCGTCTCCGATCGCCGCTGTTGTTATCGCCGTCGTCGGATTATGGGTTTCATTCCGTACGATCAATTATCCGACATTCGCCGATTTCTTGGTTTCTGTCGAAGCTGAAATGACGAAAGTATCGTGGCCGTCTAAAAAAGAATTGATGGCGAATACGAAGGTCGTCTTGATCTTTATGGTTCTGTTTACCGTGCTTATCTTTTTGTATGATATCGTTTTTAGGGTCGTTTTCTCCGTATTTAACTGAAGTTATTAGTTTACGGCATAATATGCCGGGTTTTTTTAGTTGAATACTTGACGATTTGTTGAGTTGTGGTAGAATAATTCGACTAGGTGTATGTGTTTTTAGCGTGGCGTGTTGTTCCAGACCTTGATACGCCGAGGTTTGATGTTCGCGGTTTATTCGTTAAGGAATGGAAATGGCTACAGAGTTTGAGTGCGGTCAAGAAGACCAAGAGCCCCAATGGTATACGCTGAAGGTTCAAGTCAATCGCGAGGATCGCGTTCAACGCGAACTTTCGCGACGAGTTGAGCTTTACGGGTTGGGAAAATATGTAGAGCAGATTCTCGTGCCGATCGAAAGAGTCGCCGAGATTAAGAACGGGCGTAAGCGGGAAGTAAAACGGAAGTTGTTTCCCGGTTATTTGCTTGTTAAGATGATCCTGAACGACGAAACTTGGTTCTTGATGAGGGACGCGCCCGGCGTTGGAGATTTTACAGGTTCCGGCGGGCGTCCGTTGCCTATGACTCAAGCCGACGTCGATAAATTCTTTAAGTCGTCGTCTGAAGAAGGCGAGACGCAAGCTAAATTGGAAATTCCGTACCAGATTAAGACTAGAATTAAAGTTGTCGACGGTACGTTTAAAGATATTGAGGGGGAGGTAAGCGCGATCGACGAATTAGCCGGGCGCGTTACCGTTAACATTCCGATCTTTGGTAGAGACACTCCCGTGGAGTTCGAATACTGGCAGATCGAAAAAGTCGAAGTCTGAGGATTACGGCAGATTTCTCCCTAATCTGTCTTGTTTGACTCTACCTGCAATGCGAGTAGATATGCGTCCTTAGGACTGAATTGAATCGAAGGATTAGAAATGGCAAAGCAACTGCAAGCGATCGTCAAGTTTCATGCCACCGGAGGCAAGGCTACCGCAGCACCCCCTGTCGGTACCGCGCTCGGTAAGTATGGTTTGAATCTTGGACAGTTTGTTAAAGATTTTAATGATCGTACCAAGGCTTCAATGGGAATGAGAATTCCCGTCGTTGTTAAGGTTTATAGCGATCGTTCGTTTGAACTTGAAACGAAGAGCCCCCACTCCGTCGACCTGATCAAGCAAGCCGCCGGTATTGAGAAGGGATCGACCCACGTTCCGAAGGAAAAGGTCGGAACTGTTACCGTCGCTAAACTTCAAGAGATTGTCAAAGCGAAGCAAAAGGATTTGAACGCGAGAGAAATGGATCACGCCGTGCGTATTTTGGCGGGAACCGCTCGCAGTATGGGCGTCGACGTTGTCGATTGACGGCTTGTTTCTTGTGTTTCGCGTTTTATTTCGCGTTTTATGTCGTAACGTTTAAGTCTTCAGTGCGTTGAATTCGTTTACGAATTGATTTTTGATATGCGAGCGTGGAGAGAACAAAGGTAATTCCGACATAAAAGAGAATATAAATATTGAATAGAAGACAGACGATACAATGGGTAAAGTTTCTAAGCGAATGAAAGCAATGGAAGCGATGCTTCCAAAAACGAAAGCTCCGATGGCTTTGGTTGACGCGGTCTCGTTATTGAAGCAGTTCAATACGACGAAGTTTGATCAATCGGTCGAAATTTCTATGAGACTTGGCGTCGATCCTAAACAGTCCGATCAAATTGTTCGCGGATCGGTTGTTTTGCCAAACGGTATTGGCAAAACTCTTCGCGTTTTGGTTTTTGCTAAAAACGCGAAAATGGATGAAGCGACTGCGGCTGGAGCCGATTATGTCGGCGGCCCCGAGTTGGCTGCGAAGATTAAAGAAGGTTGGTTTGACTTTGACGTCTGTATTGCGACTCCCGATATGATGGGCGTCGTCGGTTCGTTAGGTCGTTTGCTTGGACCTCGCGGATTGATGCCGAGTCCTAAAGCGGGAACCGTAACGATGGACGTTGAAAAGACGGTAAAAGAATATAAAGCCGGTAAAGTTGAGTTCCGTAACGATAAAGGCGGCATTGTCCACGGAGTCGTTGGTAAACTTAGCTTTGAAGCCGATAAATTGGTTGAGAATATCCAAGCGTTTATCAATTACGTGAATAGTTTGAAACCGGCGTCCGTGAAGGGCGTTTACGTTAAATCGATCGCGATTTCGGCTACGATGAGTCCCGGCGTACGCGTTTTGGCGTAATGATTCGGAAATCGGTCGATTTTTGTCAGCAACCGCCCTTTAATCGAATACGAAAACAATGAGTAAGTTTGTAAAAAATATTATCGCCGAGGATTTGAAAAAACGCTTGGCGGGCGTTGAGAACGCTCTCCTTGTTAATCTTGTCGGTATGGAAGTGAACGACAGCAACCGTCTCCGAAACGCGCTTGCTGAAAAAGACGTTCACGTTATGGTTGTTAAGAATAGCCTTGCGGCTCGCGCAGTTGCCGGTACTTCGTTGGCGCCCGCCTTTGAAAACCTTACCGGGTCGACCGCCGTATGTTGGGGCGCTTCCGATATCGTCGCTCTTGCGAAGGAAGTCGTTAAGGTTTCGAAGGAAAAGCAGTTCGCTAAGTTTAGCGTCTTGGGCGGCGTTCTTGACGGCGAAGCCTTTGCCGCAGATCAAGCCGTTGAAATTAGCAAGTGGCCTACCCGTGAAGAGCAAATTGCTATTCTTCTTGGTCAAGTTGTCGGCGTTGGTTCCAAGTTGTCCTCTCAACTTCTTTCCGGCGGCGCGAATCTTGCCAGCCAAATTAAACAACGCTGGGATAAAGACGGCGAAGGCGATGAGAGCGTTGACGAAGCTCCTGCCGCTTAATGACGTTAATATGTTTGCTGAAAGCGCGACGCTTGTTTGGATTTGTTAGACGGAACGTTTTCAGCGAGAGATTGGAAGCAATATTTTAACGACGTCGATCTTGAATCTCTTTGTCGACGTCGTTAGTTGACGATTAAATACTATATTTGCGTAGAGTCGAAGACCACGCGTATTTGCGTTACGGTTTCGCGAATTTAGTGTGGAAGACTAGGCGCAACTCACAGAAAGGAACTTTACAATGTCCGAAGAACGCGTTTTCTCCGATGCCATCAAGGAAATGGGCGATAAGATTATGGGTATGACGCTGAAAGAAGCCAAAGAACTCAGCGATTACCTGAAGGACGTCTATGGCGTCGAGCCTGCCGCCGGTGGCGCCGTTATGGTTGCCGGTCCCGCCGCTGGCGCGGACGCCGCTCCTGCCGCTGAAGAAAAGACCGAGTTTGACGTTGTCCTCGAAGACTTTGGCGCTAATAAGATCGCCGTCATTAAGGTCGTCCGCGGCGCTACCGGCGCTTCTCTTGGCGACGCCAAATCGATGGTCGAATCCGCTCCTAAAGCGATCAAGACTGGTCTTCCCAAAGACGAAGCCGACAAACTTAAGAAAGAACTCGAAGACGCCGGCGCGAAAGTTTCGCTTAAGTGATCTGAGCAGTTAATTTGAGAGCGGATATATCCGCCTTTCGACCTGAGGGTTCCTTTTGGAACCCTTTTTTTATTTCTTGATATTCTTCCCTGCGTTCTCATACGCGAACATACGTCGACGTCTATCGAAATCAAGGTTTGAAAAATTTGTAAACCTAGAAAAGTTTGGTCTATATAAAGACCTTTGATTGTGTTGTTTCAGGAGTTTTATCTTTGTCGTTTGTATTGTTACGCCGATTATTTTCTATTTGCTCTTACTCCTATCTTCTCCCCTATTTCAAAAGTTTTTTGTCCTTGATTTGATCTACCGACGTATTCTTCTTATACGTAATCGTTCATACAATATTCTGACAGATTTCGCGTTGGAATCGCGCCGTAGGTCGCGTGCGATAAGCCCCTATCGTCAGATACGCGGACTCTTTCACGACCAATAACCGCATTTTAAATAAACGTATTAAACGCGCTCCGCGTAATATAGGACGCTTGCGCGTTCATATGCCGACGCGGCGAACACGAACGCCGATATTCGCCCGAAACGTTCCCGAACAAAATCGATTTAACGGCGTCTACGGAAATTGTTGTCGTTTCGACTCCGGCTCGCGATCAACGCGTTGCGAACCGACGCAATCCGCTCGCGCGTCGCTTGTGCGGCGATTCAAATTCGCGCCGTTTTTCCGTGAACGATTATCGAAGGAAAACGTAAAGAATCAAGATACGCGTAACTTTTGGGCTGAAAACTCCATTTTTAGTTAAAACCTCAAAACGGCGAATGAGAGTTTTAAAAGACTGCTGATTTTATCTATAAAAACAAAATAATCACGCAATGTGTTATAAATGATTTAAAAAAAGTGCGATATTATAATTAAAGTGTTTGTAATACTTGGTGTTGTGTTAAAAAAACGCAATGTATTGATTATAAGGACTAGAAAACTTGTTTTTTGGTAAAATTTTTTCTCTGTTTTGAAAGTTTTTTTCTAATTTTTTTGTATGAAGACTTACCCAAGCCATCATAGAATTCCTTCTTTTTACTAGTAGAATTGTGATAAAAGACGTCTTATTTTGAAAAATAGGTTAAATATCCCATGAAACCCCCTTCTACTTTGCAATAATTCGATTATACTATTAGTTCGGCGTTTCTTTGCAAATAGAACTATTGGTTCCATAGGAGCCTGACCGGGGAGGAATACTCTGAATGGCAGTTACATCTCAACGGAAGTTAAAACTTAATGGTCGTCGTCAATTTGGCAATCATAGCACGACCTATCCGATTCCCGACTTGACTATTTTGCAGACTCGTAGTTACGCGAATTTTCTGCAAGCCGACGTTCCGCCCTCCGAGCGAGCCGATCAAGGTTTAGAGGCCGTGTTACGCGAAGCCTTTCCTATCGAGAATTACGATAAAACCGCGCGTTTGGAATACGTGAGTTACGAGCTTGAAAAGCCTCATTATTCGCCGGATGAATGTCGTCGTCTACATCTGACCTACGGACAGCCTCTTCGCGTTCGTCTGCGATTGGTTGGAAACGAAAAAGAGACGGTGGAAGAAGACGTCTATTTAGGCGAATTGCCGATTATGTTAGGCGGCGGCGAGTTCATTATCAACGGCGCCGAGCGCGTGGTCGTGAATCAGTTGCACCGTAGTCCCGGCGTCGATTTTCTCACCGAATTCGAGTTGGATCGCAAGAGCTTCAGTTGTCGTATTATTCCAGAACGCGGAAGCTGGATCGAATTTCATATTTCTCGCAAAGAAACGATTACCGTTCGTATCGATCAAAGCAGTAAATTGCCCGTAATGATGTTGTTGCGCGCAATGAGCGAAAAATATAGTTCCGACGCGGACGTTCTGCGCGCTTTTTACGATACGCAAGAGGTCGTCATTACCGGCAGCGAATCCGTTTCTGAGATCGAGGGTAAAATCGCCGTTGGCGACGTTTGTTATCCTGCGGATTCAGAACACGCCGACGAGCCGATCATTGAATCTGGTCAAACTATTACGAAAGTTATTGCGGAAGAAATTTGCGTTTCCGGCGTTAAGAAATTGGTCGTGATGAACGATCAACGCAATAGATTACTGTTGAATTCGCTAGCCGAGGATAGAAGCAAGTCGCACGACGCCGCGTTGTTGCACATTTTTAAGCGTTTGCGACCGGGCAATCCTGCAATACTCGATAAAGCGCGCGACCTCTTTAACGAGAAGTTCTTTGATCCCGCGCGTTATCGACTCGGGCGCGTCGGACGTTTCCGAATGAATCGCAAACTCAAGACGAACGTCGATCTTGACGAGACCGTGTTGCGCGCGGAAGACGTTATTTCCGCCGTCAAATATCTCAATAAGCTGTGGGGCGGCGAGCCGGACGCCGAGCCGGACGACATCGACCATTTGGGAAATCGCCGTCTGCGGACGATCGACGAATTGGCAAGCGAGGAAATTCGCAAGGGGTTCTTAAAACTTCGCAGAACGGTTCAGGAAAAATTACGCGAAGGCACGGCGCCGAGAAATATTGTCAACCAGAAGAATATTTCTTCCGCGATCGATTTCTTCTTCGGGCGTTGCGAATTGTCCCAAGTCGTCGACCAAACGAATCCTTTGTCGATGTTGACGCACGAGCGTCGTCTTTCCGCATTGGGACCAGGAGGGTTAAATCGTAAGCGCGCCGGTATGGAAGTGCGCGACGTTCACTCCTCTCATTACGGTCGTATTTGTCCGATCGAGACGCCGGAAGGTCAAAATATCGGTTTGATTTCGTATCTGTCGCTTTTCGCGGGCGTCGACGAATTCGGTTTTCTTGTGGCTCCCTATCGTCGAGTCGTCGACGGGGTGATTACCGATCAAGTCGATTGGTTGCGCGCGGACGAAGAACACGAAATGTTGCTCGCGCCTGCGGATACCAAGATCGAACGTTCGAGCGAGCATCCTTTTGGCGTTCTTGTGCCCGATCCTATTACCGGTCTGGTTCTGGCGCGTCACGGCGGCGACTACGACCAAGTCGTTCCGGAAGACGTTCAGTATATCGACGTTTCTCCGAATCAGATGATCGGCGTTTCCGCCGGTCTTATTCCGTTCCTTGAACACGACGACGCCAACCGCGCGTTGATGGGTTCGAATATGCAACGTCAAGCGGTTCCTCTTCTTATTTCGGAAGCGCCCGTGGTGGGAACCGGTTTGGAAGAAGCTGCCGCTATTAACTCAAGTTTGCTTGTTCGCGCGCGAAAGAGCGGGAAAGTCACCTATGTGGACGCTCGTAAAATCGTCATTAATGGCGAAGACGTCTATATGTTGCGTAAATACGCCGGCTTGAACGGTTCGACTTGCGAAAATCAGCATCCTATCGTTCAGATGGGGCAAGAAGTTGAGGCGGGAGACGTCATCGCCGACGGCGCTTGCACCGACCGCGGCGTCTTGGCGCTTGGTCGAAACGTTCTAGTCGCGTTTATGGTTTGGGACGGTTACAACTATGAAGACGCTATTATTTTGAGCGAGGAATTGGTTCAGAACGACACGTATACTTCGATTCATATCGAGGAGTACGACGCCGAGATTCGCGACACCAAACTTGGTCGCGAGGAATTTACTCGCGACATTCCGAACGTAGGCGACAAAGCGTTGCGAGATTTGGACGAAAACGGCATTGTTCGCGTCGGCGCTTACGTAAGCCGCGGCGACGTTCTTGTCGGGAAGATTTCGCCGAAGAGCAAGACGGAACTAACGCCTGAGGAGAAACTTCTCCACGCGATTTTTGGACGCGCCGGCGAAGACGTTAAAAACGAATCGTTGACCGTTCCCGCCGGAGTCGAAGGCGTCGTTATCGGCACCTATCACTTCAAGAGCCGCGCTAGTCTTGCCGAAGACGAACGACGTAGTTTCGACGCCGACCTTTTGCGCGTGGAAACGGAAGGCGACGTCAAAATTACCGACGTTTTTGGCGAAATGATCACGCGGATGGAAGTTCTGCTCGATCGTTCCATTATTGCCGACGACGGAAACGATTTAGTTCAAGAACGTTCGCCCAAAGAGATCGCCGCCTTGGCCAAGACTTTTTCGTTCAAGCGTATGTGCGTGAAGAACGGAATCGATCCGAACGACGAAGTCTATCAAAGATGCGCCGAAGTATATTCCGATTATCGACACCGCGTGGAAGAGGCGATCGACGAGCGCGATCGCGCTAAGAACGCTTTAACGTGCGGCGAGCAGTTGAGACGCGGCGTTTTGCAGATGGTCAAGGTTTATATTGCGACTAAGCGAACGATTTCCGTAGGCGATAAAATGGCCGGTCGACACGGAAACAAAGGCGTCATTTCAAGAATTTTGCCTAAGGAAGACATGCCGTTCCTTGCCGACGGCACCCCGATACAAATAATGTTGAATCCGTTGGGCGTTCCGTCTCGTATGAACGTTGGGCAAATTTTGGAGACGCACCTCGGTTGGGCGGCGGCAAAGCTGGGGTATCGAGCCGTTACGCCCGTTTTTGACGGCGCCACGGAAGAAGCAGTCAACGACGAGCTTGAAAAGGCCGGCTTGCCGCGCCACGGCAAAGTTCAACTTTACGACGGGCGCACCGGCGAGCCGTTTGCGCAAGAGACGACGGTCGGTTACATTTATATGTTGAAATTGCACCACTTGGTCGACGACAAAGTTCACGCGCGCAGTACCGGTCCTTATTCGCTTATTACGCAACAGCCTCTGGGCGGCAAAGCTCGAAACGGCGGTCAGCGTTACGGCGAGATGGAAGTCTGGGCGCTTGAAGCCTATGGCGCCGCGTACACTTTGCAAGAGTTAATGACGGTTAAAAGCGACGACGTAGAAGGAAGAACGAAGATTTACGAAGCGATGGTCAACGGCGCCAACACGTTGGAAGCCGGAACGCCCGCTAGTTTTGACGTCCTCGTCAACGAGGTCAAAGGCTTGGCGCTCGATATGGAACTTGTGCCCGTCGAAAGTCGGGATATGTTCCAGTCGGCGATTCCGATGGGATTTCCCCCTATGTAATTTGACGTAATTTGACGCGATCCCGCTTTTGAGTAAGCGGGGCGCTATTGTCGTGATAAGCGCGTTGCGATCAAGTCGAATTGTGAAATTCCTTTGATCGAATTTTTCTTTCGTTTGATCGTTACGGCGTCTTTTTTAGGACGTCAACGCGCAAAACAGAAGCCGGTTCACATAAGACAAATTGACGCAAGTCTTGAAGCGGCGTTTTCGAATTCGTTTTTGAGAGGATTCGAGCGCGTTCAAAATTTAAGCGTCGAGACAACAAGGTATTCGAAACGAGGACGACAGTGTCAAACAACGGCGACGGAACATACGACCGAATCAACGATTTTAACGCTGTTAAAATTAGTCTTGCGGATCCGAAAAAAATTCGAGAAAAGTCCGAGGGCGAAGTTAAAAAGCCGGAAACGGTCAATTACAGAACGTATCGACCCGAGCGCGACGGGTTGTTTTGCGAGCGTATCTTTGGACCTGAAAAAGACTGGGAATGTTTCTGCGGCAAATACCGCGGAATGAAATATAAGGGCGTGACTTGCGAACGTTGCGGCGTTCAAATTACTCATAGTCGAGTTCGACGCAAGCGAATGGGGCATATTGAGTTAGCCGCGCCGGTCGTTCATATTTGGTTTTTCAAGGCGGCTTCGAGTCGTTTGGCGACGTTGCTTGCAATGAAAGCGTCGCACTTGGAAAAAGTCGTTTATTTCCAAGATTACGTTGTGACCGATCCGGGCGACACGCCTTTGAAGATCGGCGAACTTCTCAACGAAGAGGACTATCGCAAGAACGTTAATGATTACGGTTCCGAATCTTTTAAAGCGGAGATGGGCGCCGAGGCTATTCGCAAATTGTTGCAACGCCTTGACGTCGTAGAATTGTCGAAGCAACTGCGCGAGGAACTGAAAGAGACGAAGTCGAAGCAACGTAAGAAGGAGCTTATCAATCGTCTAAAGTTGGTGGAAGCCTTGCGTAATTGCAAGCACGAGAATAATCCCGCGTGGATTGTGCTTGACGTTATTCCGGTTATTCCGCCCGATTTGCGACCGTTGGTAATGTTGGAATCCGGTTCTTTTGCGACGTCCGATTTAAACGACCTCTATCGACGTATCATCAATCGCAACAACCGCCTGAAGCGACTTGTCGAACTCAACGCGCCCGACGTTATCATTCGTAACGAGAAGCGTATGTTGCAACAATCCGTCGACGCGTTGTTCGACAATATGCGTTGCAAGCGTCCTGTTCTTGGGTCGAGCAATCGTCCTTTGAAATCCTTGACGGATATGATCAAAGGCAAGCAAGGTCGTTTTCGCGAGAATTTGCTCGGCAAACGCGTCGATTATTCGGCGCGAAGCGTTATTGTCGTCGGACCTCATATGCGCTTGCATCAATGCGGTCTTCCGAAACAAATTGCGCTCGAATTGTATCAGCCTTTCATTATTCGCCGTTTGCGCGAGTTGCGCCATGCCGATACGATTAAGAGCGCGAAAAAGATGCTCGAGCGTCGCGACGTCGAAGTTTGGGATATTTTGGAAGAAGTGATCCAAAATCACCCGGTTTTGTTGAATCGCGCGCCGACGTTGCACCGTATGGGGATTCAAGCGTTTGAGCCTATGTTGATCGAAGGCAACGCTATCAAGTTGCATCCTTTGGTATGTAAAGGTTTTAACGCGGACTTCGACGGCGACCAGATGGCGGTTCACCTTCCGCTGTCGTTGGAAGCGCAAGTTGAGGCTCATACGTTGATGCTGTCGACGAACAACATTTTCAGTCCGGCAAACGGCAAGCCGATTATCAGTCCTTCGCAAGACATCGTTATGGGTTGTTACTACATCACGATCGATCTGCCGGGAATGAAGGGCGAAGGAATGAAGTTTTCGTCCTTCGACGAAGTTATGTTGGCGTATTCGCTTGGCAAAGTACATTTACAAGCAAAGATTTGGACGCGTATGCCCAAAGGTCGTTATCTTAGGAGCGATCCGTCCATTAAAGCCGGAACGCTCTTTGAAACGACGCCCGGTAGAATTATTTTCAATCAGATTCTTGATTGGAACCAGCCGGGTCGAGAAATTTCCGACGACGAGAAGGCTCAGCCTTTTTATAATATTCCGCAACAATCGAAAGAGCTTGCGACCGTTATTAGCGACTGTTACGAATTGAACGGTCGACGTCGAACGATCGATTTGCTTGATCGAATGATGCGACTTGGTTTTGAAGAAAGCACGAAGAGCGGTTTGTCTTTTGCCGCCGACGACTTGATTACGCCGCCCGAAAAGAAACAGATTATGGAGAACGCCGACAAGGAAGTTCAAGGACTTCAAGAGCAGGCGGATATGGGCGTTATTTCCGACGACGAACGTTACAACAAAGTTATCGACGTTTGGACGCGCGTTCGTCAGGAAGTTACGGAAAAGATGTTGGATTCGTTCCGTAACGACGTTCATCTTTCGGAAGAAGAAGCGATTAAGGTCGGCGCTAAGAAGCGGCGTCCTTTCGGTTACGTCAACCCGGTATATTTGATGGCGCACTCCGGCGCGCGCGGCGGCGACGAACAGATTCGTCAGTTGGCGGGTATTCGCGGACTTATGGCGAAGCCGAACGGCATGATTATCGAGTCTCCCGTTCGCGCGAACTTCCTCGAAGGTCTTAATGTTCTCGAGTATTTCAGTTCCACGCACGGCGCGCGTAAAGGTCTGTCCGACACGGCGTTGAAAACTGCGGACTCCGGGTATTTGACGCGTCGTCTTGCGGACGTGGCTCAAAATTGCGTCGTTACGACGTTTGACTGCGGCACTAAAAACGGCATTAGCAAAAGCGCTATTCCCGTCGGCGACAAGAAGATTCCGCTTTCGCAGTCGATTTTAGGACGCGTTACTTGCGACAGCGTAGTCAATCCGACGACCGACGAAGTAATCGTTCGTGCGAACGAATTGATCACCGTCGAAGTCGCGCGTAAAATCGAAGAACTGGGCATTGAGAAGTTGCGCGTGCGCAGTCCGATGACTTGCGAAGCGGAACTAGGCGTTTGTTCGCTTTGTTACGGTATGGACTTGTCGACAAGCAAGCTGGTCGAAGAAGGCATGGCGGTCGGCATTATCGCCGCGCAGAGTATCGGCGAGCCGGGCACGCAGTTGACGATGCGTACGTTCCACGTCGGCGGCACGGCGTCGCACAGCGCCGAGGCTAATGAAATTAAGACGAAATACGCCGGTACGATTCGTTTTGCGAAGATGGACGTCGTCGACAATCCCGCTTTGGGCGGCAAGTTGGTTCTGAGTTGCAAAGCGGACGGCGGCGTTGAGATTTGCAATAAACGCGGATTGACGCGCGAGACGTATTTGACGCCTGAAGGCACCGTTTTGAAGGTTGAAGAGGGACAACAAGTCGAACCTGGTCAGGTTTTGGGCACGTTGGATCCCCACATCAAGTACGTTATTGCCAAATCCGCCGGTATCGTGCAGTTTGGCGACGTTGTGGAAGGAGACACGGCAACGTCGTTCGTCGACGAAGCGACGGGCGCGTCGCGTCTTTCGATCGTGGAGCTGAAAGGCGACAAACGACCTCACATCGACGTTCGGTCTTTCGACGGGAGCAGAATCAACGAAGGTTATCAACTTCCTAGTAAGACTCAAATCGACGTCAAAGACGGTCAGTCTGTCGAACGCGGTACGATTTTGGCAAGAATGCCGCAGAATACGAGCGGAACACAGGACATTACGAGCGGTCTTCCGCGCGTTACGGAAATCTTTGAAGCGCGCAAGCCGAAGGATCCCGCGATTATTGCCGAAATCTCGGGCGTCGTCGAAATTTCCGAAAAGCGACATCACGGAAAGAAAGTCGTTATTGTTCGCAGTCAATCTGAAGTCGGCGGCGAGCCGATCGAACGTATGCACGAAATTCCGCAAGGAAAGCACATTCGCGTCTTTACCGGCGACGAAGTTCGCGCGGGTCAGCCTTTGACGGAAGGGCTTCTTGTTCCTCACGATATTTTGCGCGTTTCCGGTGAAGAAGCCGTTCAAAATTATCTGGTTCAAGAAGTTCAGAGCTTGTATCGTAGCCAAAACGTCGGTATTAACGACAAGCATATTGAAATTATCGCTTCGCAGATGTTGCGCAAAGTGAAAATAGAAGACGGCGGCGATACGACGTTGCTTGCAGGCGACGTTGTCGACAAACACGTCTTTATGCGGCGCAATAAGGAACTTGCCGAATGCGTCAAGATCGAAGATCCGGGCGACACCGATTTCGAAAAAGGCGACGTCGTCGAACGCGAAGTCTTCAACGAGAAGAACGATCAGTTTATTGCTGAAGGAGGTCGACCCGCGACGGCGAAGAAGCCTAAGCGCGCGGTTGGAGCCACGCAGTTGCTGGGTATTACGAAGGCGGCCGTTCAGAGCGACTCCTTCTTGTCCGCCGCGTCGTTCCAAGAGACGACCAAAGTTTTGACGGAAGCCGCTTTAGCTTACAAAGTCGACCGTCTTGTCGGGTTGAAGGAAAACGTTATTTTGGGACGTCTTATTCCTGCCGGAACCGGATTCCAACGCTATCAAAAGGCGCGTTGGAGCTATCGTCCCGGCGTGTTGGCGAGTTTGGCGACGACGGGCGACGACGGCGAGAGTTTCACGTCGCAACTGTTGGACGATCCGCAAAGCGGAACGCCCGGTTTTGACGGACTTGGCGCCTTTAGCACAGTTTCCGACGAAACCGCTTCCGAATCCGCGCCTTTTGACGAGAATCAAATGTTCCAATCGGTCGATTTTATGCCCGAAGATAGTTCCGCCGTCGACGCTTCTGAATTGAGCGATATGGGATTCTCCGACGTGGACGGCGACGTTCAAGGATTTGACGATTC
>JAZUGM010000314.1:0-2812 GCA_045641205.1 Thermoguttaceae bacterium | reverse complement strand
CCATTTTGACGCCGCAGCGATTCGAGGAGGCGTTGAATCCGAAACCGGCGGTCAATTTTTCTACTAACGATCCCTTTTTCATTGGAACACCCTAGTCAACGGTTGCCTTCATTGTCAAAGCCGACGTCGAACTTTCCGTTTTTAAAAAAGAAGCGGAACGCCCGACGGAACCGACCTACGCAAAAACGAACTCGCCCGCTATGCAAACGCTTTGAAAAGCAAATTTGCAAAAAACGCGAGCCTCCGAACGCCGAAACTAACGCGACGTTGTTTTCATTATATACCGTCAAATCTGCGTTTTCAAGATTTTAGGCGTCGAAACGGAAAATTTTTGATATTTTTTTAAAAATTTTTTCGACGAAGATATTGAAAGAACTTTTTCGAGACGACTTTTTTTTGGGCGTATGCGTTCACGGAGATCCGCGTATCAACGATACGTGAATCTCCCCCGCGTCGCAAGACGCGGGCGTGGAAGGGGGCGGGTATATACCGGCGGACGGCGTCGGTTCGTAAAACGTCGATCGCGCGACGCAGGAAAAATTCCGAACGTTTCAACGGAAAATCGTAGCTTTTTGGTTGTGAAGGCGTCCGCCGATATGTAATCGGCGGCTTCCACGCCCGCCTAACGGCGGGGTTCCGCTCCATACTTTATCCGTGAACGTTTACGTTTCGTTAAATAGCGCCGTTAATTCAGGAAAGACGCGGACGGGTCGGAACGTTTCCGAGGAGACGAACGCCCAATGCGTTTCCGCTTCGGCGACCAGTTCGCTCGCGTCGATTATCGGATCGTTTAACGCGTCGGCAAGTCCGCAAATTTTTTCAGCCGCCGCGTCGTCTATTTCGTCTGGAAGTTTATAGAACCGATAGCGACGCACGCAACTTGCGCGCTTCATTTCGGCGATCCACGTTTGCGCAAGGAGCCTGTCTCCGCAAAACGTCGAACGTCGATAGTCGACGTGATGACTGCGCACGACCCAAATCGCGCCTTCCGCTAGGTATCGATCCGAATTCCAGCCTAAATATTCCGAATGCGCGACGGCGACGTCTTGCATCCATTGAACGTAACAGACGTTGTTCGTATGATTCCACACGTCGACGTCCGATTCGACGACGTTAAAACGACGTCTGAAAACGGGAACGTTTTCCGTTGCTTGTTTTACCGTCAACACTAATCTCCTTTTTACGCGTCCGCGTTCAAGAATAGCAAAAAGAGCCGCGCAAACGTCGTTTCTTCGACGAGCGCGCGGCTCCGTTAATGCTTCGGACTTGCCGATAGCAAGAAAACGTTAGTTCTCTTGCGTCGTTTCTTTCAAAATCTCCGCCAACGCGTCGACCGTCTTCTTGATCTGTTCGCGAGAATGCAACGACGTCAAGAAGAATCGAATGCGCGCGTGTCGTTCCTCGACCGCCGGGTGCAAAATCGGGTGCGCGTTGATCCCCCTAAGGAAGAGCTTGTGCGACGCTTCCAAGGTTCGAATCGAGTTCCCAATAATGACCGGCACGACGCCCGTGTCTTGCGCCAAGCCGACGTCCATTCCGTACCCGCGCGCAAGTTCTTTGAAATACGCGCTGTTTTCGCGCAGTTTTCGCGCGCGTTCCGGCTCGCGCTCGAGAACCTTCAACGACTGTAAGGCGGCGCCCGCTTGCGCAGGGGGCATGCCGACGCTAAACATAAACGCCGGCGCGGTAAATTTCAGGTATTCGACAAGCTCTTTACGACCGGAAATGTAACCGCCGCAACTTCCGAACGTCTTGCTTAGCGTGCACATCCATATGTCGACGTCGCGTCGGTCGACATTGAAATGCTCGCCGATACCTCTGCCCGTTTCGCCCAAGACGCCGATCGAATGCGCCTCGTCGATCATCAGAAGCGCCTTGTATTTGTTGCGAACTTTAATAAATTCGGGCAAATTCGGATAATCGCCGTCCATACTGTACACGCCTTCGAGCGTGATCAAGACGCGTCGATACTTCGATCGTTGTCGTTGCAAAATCTTGTCGAGCGCTTCCCAATCTCCGTGCGGGAAAGGACGACGACGCGCGCCGGAAAGTATGCAACCTTGAACGATCGAATTATGCGCCAACGAATCGTGCAAGATCAAGTCTTCCGCGCCCATCAAATGCCCGATAACGCTCTCGTTCGTCTGGTGTCCGCCGACTAAAACGATCGTGTCTTCCGTGCCTAAGAACTTAGTGATTTCGTCCTCAAGTTGTCGATGCAACGGAATTTCCCCTGCGACGATACGACTGGCGCCGGCCGTCGTGCCGTATTGCGCGACGGCGGCTTGCGCGGCGGCCGTAACGCTCGGCTCGCCCGAGGTTCCAATGTAATTATAGGTGGAGAAATTGATATAATCTTTTCCGCGAATTCGCATCGTGGCGCCGGCGGCGTTTTCGTGCGGTTCGAAGAAATGATTCATACCAAGTCTGTTCGCCAGTTCCATTTTTTCGTGAATGGCGACGTACTCGGGAAACTTTGCGAAATCGTAACAAGTTTCGTCGATTTCGTATCGTTTGGCTTCCGACGATTCAAAGACTCGTCCTCCGCCAAGATATTTGCGACAAGCGTCGACGACCTCGCGCGCCGTGAACAACGTTCCAAGAACCTGCTCGGGGAACTGTCCTCCAAATCGATCCTCAAGCGCCGCCAAAATCTCCATTCGCTCGAGAGAATCGAGTCCAAGCTCGGTAATGTCGGAATCGATCGTCAAATTGCGCGCGCGTTCCTTCGCGACGCGATAGACCTCTTCCAGCACGATGCGCACGGTCTCGTCGTAAGAAACGGAACTTGCGACGTCGCCTTGGGACGCGC
>JAZUGM010000313.1:0-7933 GCA_045641205.1 Thermoguttaceae bacterium | reverse complement strand
CGACAGAGCTATTCTTTCGCCTCGGACGGACTCATTTTCTCCACGACTTCCCAGACTTTTTGACTGCCGCCGGAGTAGTAAACGGAAGTAATCAATTCTTGGATTCGGCTGTCGACGTTAGGATTAGGATACCAGTCGTAAACTTCGGGTATTCTCTTTTCCAATTCTTCGACGACTGTTTCATAAGAAAGTAGTTTCCCAGCGCCCTTCGTTTTCAAGATTTTCCCTTCGAAGGAAGCGCGACGGCGCGTTTCGTCCGCCAACTGGGCGAAAATCGGCTTCTCCTCCAAATAAAGCGTCGCTTGTTGAACGTCGGAATCGTTCGGGTTCGGATTGGAAATCGTTTCGAAGACTTTCTTCGCGTCGGCGAATTCTTCGGCGTCGACGACGCACAAAATAGGCGTCTTGTACTTTTTCGACCAGTCGCGAGGATTCGACGTCTCCGTCTTCTCGCGCCACAGCTTGACAAGTTTCGTCTTGCGCTGATTGCGTCGCGTTTCGTTCGCAAAATTTTCCACAAGTTGGTTGCATTCGCTTTCCGACTTGAGAAACATAGCGCGTTCGGACGCTTTTGTTGCAAGCGCGTTGATTTCGTCGTCGTCGAATCCTTCGAGATATTCGCCGTAACACGCGTAAAAGAGCGCGCTTTTATCCTTCCATAACCCTTTAATATCGTCTCGTTGTTCGACAAGTTCGCCAAGCGTCGATTTAAGAACGTCGGGCAATAAGTCGTTCTGCTTGCAAATTTGAAGGAACGCGTCGAGAAGACTCGCCAAAAAACCCTTGTGCCTTTTGAGCGTCTCGCAGGAGACGGGCAAGCGCAAGAAGGCGGCGCGAAGTCCTTGGAACGCTTTTTCTTTCGAATTGACGCTAAGATTGAACGCGTCGTTGATTTCCTTCACAAATTCGTATTCGACCTCTAATTTACGTATCTCGTCTTCTTGCGTGTCGGCGTTCCAAAGATTGTGATATTTAACCTTGAAACGTTCTTTGACGTCCGACAAAATATTCGCCTTGATCGCTTCTCCAAGGCTCCATAATTTGCCCCCGTCGTAAGCGCGCAAGTAAGACTCGGCGCCCTTGATGAAATTTTCAGACGCAAGAGCCGATTTCAATTCGGCGCCAAGACTCGGAAGTTCTAAGCCGAACTCGCCTATTTTTCGCGCTAGGGCGAGTTGCGCGTCGCCGGAACTTTTGCAAAGATCGACAAACGTTTGCGCGATCTTGTACGCGTCTTCAGGAACGGCGCCTTCAAGAAAATACAACGGGAATCCGCGCTTGTTCAAAAACGCGTTCACCGCAGACGCCGCTTCCGACGGAGACTTGCAATTTTTCGACGCGTCCCACGCTTCCCGCGCTATGTCGTAAAACGCGCGCTCTTCGGGCGTCTGCTTGACGATAAACGTTTCGTGTTTGTTCTTGCCGCTCAGGTAGTCGCCTAACGCGACGGACAATTTTTGAGGCGACATCTCGTCTTGAGCCCCGTAGGAGTCCGCGTAACGCAACGCGCTGTTGACGCCGTACTCTCTAAGCAGAAAACCCGTCAAGAACGAGTAGAGATTGCATCGCGCAAAACCGTAGTTTTCCTCAAGCATATCGCAAATTTTAACGATCGAAACTTGACCGTCGCGCTTGAACCCGGACTCAATAAAATGATCGACCGCAAGTTTAATTTGTGAAATATCCGCGTGGGGATAGGTTTCCCAATAGACAGGTTCCGGCCAATACCAATCTGGTTTCTTTCCCTGTTCTTGATCTCTTTTCTTTTCCTCGCAGATTTTTTTGGGAAAGACTTTGTCGTCAATATTGGCGACTGCCCCGTATGGTTTTTGTCGATCTCCGCAAATACCGCAGAGCGCGCTTGCGCCCATTTGCGTCTTTTTCAACTGATTTTCCGTCAGACCTTTGACAAAATCGAACGCCTTGGGGTAGCGTTTTAACACGATTTCCTGTAATACGTCGCGCAATCCTTGAAGATCGGTGGGGTTCCACGAATCGCCGTTGTAGTAAACGACAAAACGACCGTTGACAAAAGAATCGCGCCAGCGCGCCAATACTTGCTTCGCTTTACTTGCGTGGTCGCGAGACGCGCTTATGTCGATCTTTTGATAAAATTCGGCGTTCGCCGCGAAGTCGACGTATTCTTCAAAGTCGCGTTCCGAAAGCGTCGTCGACGTCGCGTCGATAAAGACGATATTCTTATTTCCAGACGCGCGAGCCTCTTCTCTAATCCTAGCGCGCAAACTTACCCCTTCGGAAGAATTGCTCGCAAAACCGACGATCGCTTTAAATCTCCAGTTCTCGACGGAACGAGCGCTAAGTTCGCGCGTCTTGCGCGTGAAGTTTTCGTCGCACGTCGGCGCGACACAACCGCAACCAGGAACTTCTTCAAATCGAAGACGCAACGGAGGCGTCAACGACAAGGCGTCCTTTAATTCGCCTTCGACGATCCCCTTCGCCGTCGTAAAAGACTTGCGAACCTTCTCTTTGATTTCGTGTAGTCGGGCGCCTCCGGGACCTGTTCCTGATTCGACGGAGTAGACGAGCGTTTTGTCAAGCAGTTGTTTCGTGAACAAAACGCCCTGCTTAACCATATTATTTGCGAGATTGTCCGAACGAGAACCGCTAAGGGACGTTACCCCGTCGAAAACAAGCGCGAGATTTTTAGCGCTAGGGTGAAGAATTTCGACTTGATTATGCGTCAGTTCGTCGAGCGCTTGCAGAATTAGGATCGCCTTCAAAACCGCTTTTTCGTCGTCGCGCAAGGCGTTTTGGCGTTTTTCGTAACCGTCCAAAACGCCGCGCACTTTGGGATCCAAAGAATTGCGGTTGTGTTCGTAGAAAAAGTCCCAGAGCATATCGACCGTCAAGAGCGAAACGTCGTCTTCCGGCCCGTAATTATCTATAAACCACTGGAACGCCTTCACGTCGCGATCCGACGTCTTCACAAAATCAAACATACTCCGCTGATTCGATTGAAAGACCGACGAGATGTGTTTCAATATTAACGCCGTCATTGGGTGAAGGGGAAGTATTTTCCTCATCACGTCGAGATTGTCGATTTTCGCCGCCTTCGCAACGGCGTTGCGCGAATCCGTCAAACGCGCGTTTAAATCGGCGGAATACTCTTTCCATTCTCGTAGGAGTTCTTTTTTGGGCGTTAGTCCATGTCCGATTAAATCGAGCGCCACGTTGTCGGGCAACTGAATGCGTGAAAATTGAAAGCGGTCTTTAATTTTTTTCCAATACGGGTTCGAACTCCCGAAATTCAAGTCAGTTTCGTGCGTGATCGGAACGAAGAAGAACGAGATTTCTCCGTAAAGTTCCGTTGTCTTTTGAAAGCCGGAAAGAAGATCGCGATTCAATTTGAAATAGTCCGAAAACTCGTCCCATACGAAAACAAGTTTGATATCGTTTTTCTTCACGACGTCGCGGAGCCAGCTACAAAGGCGGTCGACGTCGATGTTAAAGAGCGTCAAACCGTCTTCGGCTAACTTCAAGACGTTTTCCATCGTTTCGTCGACGGAACCGCCCCGTTTCAACGTCGAAAGAACTTCCGACGCGGAACGTTGAGAAAAGCGAGAAGAGTACTTGTTTTTCAGAAGAACGTTGAAAATTTCTTGATTCGTCGCATCTTCAAGCCAAGCGATTACTTGTTCTTTTAACGTGTCTTCGCCAAGATAACTACAGCCGGAGCGTTTCAACGCGCTAAGAACGCTCTCTTGGATCGCCATAAAAAATTTGTGATCTTTGTCGATTTCACTTGAAGCGTAACGATACGCGACGACGATCTTGCGATCCTTATGCCCGCAAAGACGATCAAGCAAATCAAGATTCTTAGGATTCTTGCTAAGTTCCTCGTAACGTTCCCAATACGCACGCAACTTCTCTTTCGGAGCTTCCAGCATACGACGCAACGCATACGCGCATTGAGATTTGCCCGTGCCGTAAGCCCCTTCAATCCAAAGGGATTTTTTTACCGTATGGGACAAGGATTTTTCAAGATTGTTCAACATCTCGACAAACGTCGGATGAGGATACGTTTTCATCCAGAAGTCGGGATCGTTCTCCTCCCCCTTGGCGATCGAAGAATCGTTGATTTGGGGAAAGTAATTGTCGTCGATATCAAAGTATTCGTTATATTTCGTCGTTACGCTCATCGAACGATGTCCTTTCTAGCGACCACTCCTTGCCGTCGGTATGAACAAATCAAGAACGTCGGAGGACGTCTTGTCCCAAAACAATATTACGATTCGCTCTAAATTTCGAGTCGTCTCTACGCGGATGAAATTCGGATAATTAATTGATAACCCCAGCGCTATCCCTTTGATTTCGTCCGCCGATAATCCAAATATTTGACAAGGACTAACGCCGCTTGTTTCAACGTTGCGTTCTAATAATCTCTCAAAGGAATATTCGCGAACGCCCTGGCATTGTTCTGCGTATTTATAGAGACCGTAAAGGATCACGCGACTGTCTGGAACGACGCATTTAGTACGAGACAACTTAACTACGGAATCACGTTTACCCTCTGTTTCAACAAAACCAAAATGCAAGTTAGAACCGAAAGGCGTTGCGACAATCCGCTTGAAAGAATAGATAATCGAACGTCGACTAAGGGGAGAAACCGCGTAATTTGACAATAAGAGATCAACTACGTTGAGTTCATACAACTTGTCAAGCGCTAAATTCTCAACATACCAACGTATTTGAGGATTGTTTGCGACAAGATTAATCAACATTAACCCCAATGAATTCGTAGAATCCCAAGCCAATTCATTCGCTATTTCCGCAAAACGCGTAAAGTAGCGATCTTGTGTTATTAACTCGGCGTCTCGTAAGAAACGACGAAAACAAGAAATCTGCATCGGTCCCAAACTATGACAGGAGAAGAAATCGTTCTTTAATGCAAAAAAAGAACGAAACCACTCCACTTTAGGCGCGTGATCAGCGAATGAATTGAGACTTTTCGATTTCATTGAAATTCACACGGTTGTTACCAATAATAGGTATTTTTTAAAATAATATTACATAATAACCACATAGTCCAAATGTTGTATTTTCACTTTGGGACGAAAACAAACGCTTGACTAGGCTAAAAATGAATACTCCTAGACTTCAAATTTGAATAATTCAAGAACGTCTTCTGAGGATTTGTCGTTATCTAACACTATCACGTCCAAATTATGCGTAAAAGTTGTACGAATAAACGTCGAATAATTGGTTGAAAGCCCTTTTAGCATTGTAATGGTTTCGTCTTGTGATAAGCCGAATAACTTTGTAGGGCTGATTCCTGCAAACGTACAATCTTCCTCCATCAGAGAAGAAAGGGAAAACTCCCTAATGCCTTCATTTTTTTCAGCGAATTTATACAATCCGTAAAGAAGAACGAGTGCATTTGGAATAACACAACGCGAACGTCCTATGAAGCGAACAGAAGTTTTTTTCTTTTCGTCCATTTCCACGAAACCAAAGTGTAAACCAGTTCCTAAAGGACCAGAAATTAACTTTTTATAGTCGCTTATAATATGACTTGCGTAACGATCAAATGTTTTTCTTTTCTCCTCCGCATCCGTATCTACCGACCGATCCTTGGTTACAAGTTCATAAATGTCTTGTTTGGTATAAGGAACATTTATTTTAAGTTGTTTAACCAACCATTGAAATTCGGTGTTTTGGTCAACTAGATTAATGAGCAACAGTCCTTGCGAAACTGGAGAGTCCCAATCAAGGGAAGCTATCAAGTTAGCAAAGGATGTAACGCCTTCTCTTTTTTCATCAAATAATCCCGAGTCACTTAAATACACATAAAAGAAATAGTATTTTTTGCTTGATAGTCCTTTTTCCTCCATTTTCTCCTTGAGATCCTTCTTGTCCTTTAAATTTCCCCATTCATTGTTCTTAATCCCTGTAAACCAAACTTCAAACCATTTCTTTTCTGGAGCGTGACCATTAAATTTGTCAACTACAGAATCTATCATTTCTTTATCCATATCTTCAACCTTGTGGATCACTTTCATTGAATTATACATTAAACAACCAGCTGGAACCTTATGGCAATCAAGACAATGGACACAATTCTCTATTTTGAGCTTTCCATTCTCAAAATGGAGACAGCCTCTTCGACAATTGGATTCGCAAACTCTACAAGCCACGCAATAAGTAGCTTTTTTCAATACCACGCGAAATTTCTTTCCAAAAGAGGAATCTTGTTTCAACTTAGTTTCAGGAACAGAGACAACGACTTTACTGCCGTCTTCCGATACTTTCATTGAATAGTCTATTGGCTCGACGGAAATGGTTTTCATCCATTCTCTGACGTCGGAGGAAGGATTTTTCAATTCAAAGTAAGAGATTCCATCCTTAGTATACTCAAAGTAACGTTGAAAATTATTTTGAATTCTATCGCCGCTTCTACGACTGCTCCAACCTCCGTTTTTAAAATAACTTTCTACGTCCTTTTCTGTCATATAACTACTTGTAACGTAGGTTGATTTAATAATATCTATATACTTATCGATTTCTTGTCGATAAATCTGGCGCCGTATAAACAGGTTTACGGGCGAATTTGTCATAGGACATATAATGCAACCAACTCGATTGCATCCTTTTTTGTATGCCTCGTTGATATGCAATTTATTGGCAAATGTATATAACCAAACTTCTGCAGAAGTCCAATCTAAAATTGAATGATGGCTATACTGTCCCTGTTGTTTTTTTCCGAAGTTCTCTTCGTCATATTTCGAACGAGTGAAACTTTCATATTTTCGAACGCCGACGAAATCCAGACCTTGAAAATCAGCTTTTTCAGTTAATTGTCGTAGCAGAAGTGTTTGTGGCGCGCTTTTGTACACACTACAACACCACCGTAACTCTCGAGAAGGAGGTCCAAAGACTCTCCATAAATATTCTGGTTTTAATTCGCTTCCCGGTCTTGCCTCATAGAAAGAAATATTTTCCTTCTCGCATTCAATTCGTGTTTGCTCTATAATATGTAAGGTGTCTGGAAATTCTAGTTGCGTGTTGGCAAAGACGACTACGTAACCGCTCTTAGGCAAAGTCTTTTTTACTAAATCAAGTAAGACGATACTATCCTTACCGCCTGAAAACGCCACATGAAAACAATCAAGTCTATCACGATATTTTTCGTATATGCTTCTAATTTTTTTGACTGTTGTACTTTCAAGAACTCCTAATAACTCTCTGTTTTTCTTTATTGTCTTTTCAATATCAATCTTTCTTAATTTTACTCCATTAGGTTCGGGTTGTTCATACGTTCCAGTACTGTCTTCAAAAATAATTTTCGGAGTATGACTGTAATCTTTTCCTTTCAGACTTGCGACCTTTCGCCCTCTATAGAAATAGACGTTGGCTTCCGCCCACATATACGGGAAGTCGTTTTGTTTGTCGTAATTCCAGAATTTATCGAAACCCAAGATATCCAGTTCAGCGGCGTAAACGGGTCTTGGCTCTTTCGACATTTTCCCTTCGGTCAGATTCGTATTGAGTAGAATCCCGCCGGTTTCTTCGTCGTAAGTATACGAGTACATCAGCGGTTTTCCTTTTCGATTCTAGCAATTTTTACTTTTTTCAGAAGCTCTTCAATTTTCGAATACTTTTTTTGTCCTATATAGCCGTAAGTCGCTAGAAAGTTTAGAACCGAATCTTTCGTAAGTGGAACGCCGGAAGTAAGCGTCGCGTCTTCCAAAATTTCGTCGTACTCCATTTTACATTCTTTACGAAGTATAACGCCCACGTTTGCCGAATTTAGGGCGGAGCGAGCAAGTACGAATTTTCTGCTAAATCGGGGTTGACAAAAAGACTCGAGTAAGAATTTCGACCAAGCGACGCCCGGATTGGGATACGTCGAAAACGAAACGAAGCAACTCAAAGGCAAGTACGCGCGATCACCCATTAGTTCGTCGATTATTTT